>DASXFZ010000046.1 GCA_036489315.1 Candidatus Cybelea sp. | reverse complement strand
CCTGGGTGTATTTTACTGGACGCAACCTCTGCCTGGAACGCGAAGCGGCCTGCGACGACTGGGTGGTCGAGAGTGCCGGCAGCGCCCGCGAGTATGCCGCCTGTCTCGCGTCGCTTGCTCAATCCGCGTGCTCGCGAAGCGTGCCGCTGTTAACGCCAGCCGCCTTTCACTCACGGCGAACGCTCATCGAGCGCATCGAGCGCTTGGGCTCGAGCGAACCGCGCCGCCTCACCGTCAACGCTTTTATCATCGGAGGTACGATCATGCTATTCCTCATCGCCACGATCGCGCTGCAAGCGCTCTCACCTGCAGTCGCTCTCTCTTCCTCGAATGCGCCTAGCCTCCCCGCGAATGCGCTCCTTGCCGCAGCCTGCGCGCATCCGAACGCCGAGGCTTCCGTACGCAATCCCGAACCGCCGATGCTGCCGCACGGCCTCAACGCTTCGGGGAGCGTCGATGTCTCCGTGACGATCTCGCCCAGCGGACGCGTTACTCATACCTCGATCGTCAAATCGAGCGGAAACGCAACGATCGACGACGCCGTCGCGGAAGCGGCGCGTAAGAGCACCTACACGCCCAAGATGGTAAACTGTCTGCCGGTCCAGGGCGGCTACGTCTTCCACGCAGACTTCGAGCCGAGGCCATAACGCGTTACGGGGCGGCGGGAGGCTCCCATAGTTCGAGACGATTGCCTTCCGGATCCACGACCCATCCGAAGCGGCCGTATTCGTGATTATCGGTCTTTTCTAAAACCGTAACGCCCTCCGCGCGCAGCTTGGCGAGCAGCTCGTCGAGGCCCTCGACCCGGAAGTTGATCATGACCGGCTGCGCTCGGTCCCAATAGTCGTCATCCGCATCGAAGATGCTGAAAAGCGTCACTTTATTCGGGTCGGGATCGTCCGAGCGGCGAAACATGATGCCAACGCCAGGTTTCTCCGCAATTCCGAGATGGTCTGCATACCATCGCCCGAGTGCCGCCGCATCGCGAGCGCGAATGAAAACACCGCCGATACCCGTTATACGTGCCCTCGCCGAAGTTTTTCGGCGCGACGCAATAGGAATCTCCTCTAAAACGAAGCGCCGGGTCGCCGTCGAGGGCGAGGCGCAGCCCTCTTAAGCGAGAATACCGCGTAATGGCGCCGGAAGGGCTCCCTAGCGGAACCGTTACCTTTTTGTTTACGGACATCGAGGGAAGCACGGCGTTGTGGGAGCGGGACCCGGCCGCAATGCGCGAAGCGCTCGCAGCGCACGACGAACTGATCCGCTCGACGATTGCTCGAAGCGGTGGCACGGTCTTCAAAAGCATCGGCGATGCCTTTTGCTCGGTCTTTCGCGATCCTGAAGATGCGCTGAGTGCGGCAATCACGGCGCAACGCGACTTGGGCAAACGGTCATGGCCGGTTCAACTCGGTCCCATCGCGGTTCGCATGGGAATTCACACCGCCGTTTGTGCGGAGGTCGACGGCGACTACTACGGTCCGCCGGTAAACCGCGTCGCACGGCTGATGTCAACTGCCTACGGCGGCCAGATACTCGTTTCGGAAGCCGCCGCGGGGTTGTTGCGAGACGCGCTTCCGGCTGCTGTCACGCTGCGCAATATCGGTCTCATTCGACTGAAGGGCCTGAACCGCCCGGAGCCGGCTTTCCAAGCCGTCGGGCGTGGCATACGCAAGAACTTTCCGGCGCCCCGAAGTCTGAATTCCCGTCCGAGTAATCTTCCGACACAGATCTCGACGTTCGTGGGCCGTACGGCCGAACTGCAAAAACTTGATGAACTCTTGGCGCGCGGCCGCCTTCTCACGATCGTCGGCCCTGGCGGTATCGGTAAGACGCGCCTAACCCTCCAACTCGGCGCGAGCGTCGCAGAGCGATTCGTCGACGGCTGTTGGCTCATCGACCTGGCGCCGGTTCGCCGGGCCGATTTCATCGCCCAGGCCGCGGCCGACGCCTTGGGCCTGCACGAACGCGCAGCTGCGAACGTCGAGTCAACACTGCTCGAACATCTGGCCGACCGAACGCTGCTATTGATTCTCGATAACGTTGAGCACCTCATCGGCGGCGTAGCGAGGCTTGTCAAGGCGATCCTTTCGCACTGCCCAACCATCACTATCCTGGCAACCAGCCGAGAGCCGATGCACGTGCTCGGCGAGCAAATCTTCAGGCTCGGAGCGTTATCCGAGGGTAAAGCGCTTTTTCTCGAACGCGCACGACAGGTTGCCCCAACCGCTACGTTCGACGAGGCGGCAGACGCCACACTGGCAACGTTGTGCGCGAGGTTGGAGAATATCCCGCTCGCCATCGAGCTCGCTTGTGCACGACTTTCAACGATGACCTTAAAGGGCTTGGAGCGGCGGCTCAAGTCCGCCCTGTCACTTTCGAGCAAGGACTCTACCGAAAGTTCGCGTCACCGGACGTTGCGCGATACGATCGCCTGGAGCTACGAGCTGCTCTCACCCGACGAACGCGCAGTGCTGCGAGCGCTTTCCGTTTTCAACGGGGGCTGCACGGCAACGGCGATCGCCGCCGTCACACCCCAGGTCGACGATGCCGGCGAAATTGCCGATTCACTGGTCGACAAGTCGCTTCTGTTGGCCGAAGAACGCGAAGGCGACGCCTACTATCGGCCGCTCGAAATCGTCTCAGAGTATGCCCGCAACGAGTTGAGAAACGCACGCGAAGAGACCAAAGCGGAAGCGGCGCATGCGGGGTTTTACGCATCCATCATATTGCAGCTGCCTGAGGCAAAACCAACTAGGCCAAAGACCGTATTGCTCGACGACGAGATTCCCAACGTGCGGCTGATGCTGGAGTGGGAATTCGAGCACGATCGATCGACGGCGTCGCGTTTGGTGCAAGCGCTTGCGGCGACCTGGAGAACGCGGGGGACCATTAGCGAAGCCCGGTCCTGGATCGGTCGCGCTCTCGATTTTCCGGAGGAAGGCCTTTCGGAACGCCCTCGATTGCTTTGTCTGGCGGCCAGCTTCGCTACCCT
>DASXFZ010000045.1 GCA_036489315.1 Candidatus Cybelea sp. | reverse complement strand
AGCGTTGAACTCCGGGAAGCGCTGCAGCCCTGCGACTGACGCTTTGATCAGAAACGCGAGCATCGTCAGTTTCGGACCGCCCGATTTCGTCTGCTCGGCGTTGACTTCGTTGCGCAGCGCCTCGATCGAAGTGACGTCGGCTTCGTCGTAGTTGGTGATATGCGGAATCCCAACCCAGTTGCGATGCAGGTTCGGGCCCGAGAGCTTCTTGATACGCGAGAGCGGCTTTCGTTCGATCTCGCCGTATTGAACGAAATCGAGCTTGGGCCAGGGCGGCAGGCCCGCGAACGCCGACGGCTGCGCGCTGCCTTTCTCGAGCGCGGCTTTGACAAATCCTTGAACGTCTTCCCGGGTAATCCGTCCGTGCGGGCCGCTCCCGCGAAGATTGCGCAGATTCACGCCGAGCTCGCGAGCAAACCGGCGAATCGACGGCCCGGCGTGCACCATACCGTTGCCGCTTGGCTCCGCAGGCGCGGCGGCGTGCGGCGCCGGTGCGGCTGACGGCGTTGCTGCCGGCGCCGGTTGTGCTGCGGGCGCCGCCGCCGCAGGTGTCGCGGAGGTGCGCTCTTGCGCGGCGATCGTCAGAATCGGCATTCCCTCGGAGACACGGTCGCCAACTTTTACCTTGACGTCGGTTACGATGCCGTCGGTCTCGGCGGGCACTTCCATCGATGCTTTCTCGCTCTCAAGGGTGATCAGCGAGTCGTTCTTCTTGACGCGATCGCCGGGCTTTACCAGAACCTCGATAACCGGCACGTCTTTGAAATCGCCAATGTCGGGGACGCGCACTTCAACCGCTGGTTCGCCCTCGGAAGCGTTCGCTTTGGGTGGTTCGGCGACTGTTGCCGGTTCGGCGGCGCGTTCTTCCGAGCTGAGAAGGGCGATGGGTGCGCCTTCCGAGACGCGGTCGCCCACCTTCACTTTAACGTCTTGCACGATGCCGTCGGCCTCGGCCGGCACCTCCATCGACGCCTTTTCGCTTTCGAGCGTGATCAGCGAATCGTTCTTCTTTACGCGGTCGCCCGGTTTGACCAGGACCTCGATAACCGGCACGTCTTTGAAATCGCCAATATCCGGAACGCGCACTTCGATCGTACTGCTCATGCAGAGGCCGTCTTTCTACACATCGATTGGATTAGGCTTATTCGGGTCGATCTCGTATTTTTTGATGGCCTTCTCGATCGTCGCCGGAGAGAGTGTCCCTTCGTCGGCAAGCGCTCGCAGCGCAGCAATCGTCACGAAGTGCCGGTCTACTTCGAAGAAGGAGCGCAGCCGGCGCCGGAAATCGCTGCGCCCGTAACCGTCGGTACCCAGCGCCACGTAGCGCCTCGGCTGGGCCGGCCCCGATGAAGCGACGAACGGATGAATCTGTTCTGCGAACGTGCGGATGTAGTCGGTCGCGGCAATTCCCGGTCCGCCGCGCTCTCGCAGGCGCTCTTCGACGAAGGAGAGCCGGGGCTTCTCCTGCGGATGCAGCATGTTCCAGCGGTGGGCGGCAACGCCGTCGCGCTGCAGCGCGTTGAAGCTCGTCACGGCCCAAACGTCGCTGCGGACGTTCCAATCGGCCGCGAGCAGTTCCGATGCCGCAAGTACCTCGCGCAGAATCGCGCCCGAGCCGAAAAGCTGCACGCGAGGCGCCTTCCGATCGGGCTTGCCGGCGTCTGCCAGCAAGTACATCCCGCGTAAAATGCCGTCACGCGCATCGGGCGGCATCGCCGGATGCTGGTAATTTTCGTTGAGCAGCGTGATGTAGTAATAAACGTCTTCTTGTTCGACGAGCATGCGCCGGAGGCCATCTTGAATGATGACCGCAACTTCATAGGCATAGGTGGGATCGTAGCTGCGGCAGTTTGGTACGAACGAGGCTGCGACTTGGCTGCTGCCGTCTTCGTGCTGCAGGCCCTCGCCGTTGAGCGTCGTTCGGCCGGAAGTTGCGCCGAGCAGAAATCCGCGCGTGCGGCTATCGCCTGCGGCCCATGTCAGATCGCCCACGCGTTGAAATCCGAACATCGAATAGAAGATGTAAAATGGAATCATCGGCAGGTTGTGATTGGAGTACGAAGTACCGGCCGCAATCCAGGACGAAAGTGCTCCGGCTTCATTGATGCCTTCCTGCAAAATCTGTCCGAGCTTGTCTTCGCGGTACCACATGAGCTGCTCGGCGTCTTGCGGGTGGTAGAGCTGGCCGACCGACGAGTAGATTCCAAGCTGCCGGAACATCCCTTCCATACCGAAGGTACGCGATTCGTCGGCGACGATCGGAACGACGCGCGGACCGATTTCTCGATCGCGGGCGATCGTATTGAGCACGCGAACGAACGCCATCGTCGTCGAAATGCTGCGATCGCCGGTGCCCTGCAGCTGCGCGTCGAACGCCGAAAGCTCGGGCACGGCTAGTGAAACCGACCGGCGGCGACGCTGCGGTACACTTCCCAACGCCGCAGTTCGTTCGCGCAGGTAGCGCATCTCCGCCGAGTCCTCGGGGGGCTTGTAGAACGGAACCTTCTCGCCGGCGATGGCTTCGTCTGAAATCGGCAGGTCGAAGCGGTCGCGGAAGGTGCGCATCGCTTCGATCTCCATCTTTTTGGCTTGGTGCGCGATATTTTGCGCTTCGCCCGCCTCGCCCATCCCGTAGCCTTTGATCGTCTTTGCCAGCACGACCGTCGGCGCGCCGCGGTGTTCGCAGGCCGCCTTATAGGCGGCGTAGACCTTTATTGAATCGTGGCCGCCGCGCTGCAGCGCCCAGATCTCGTCGTCGGTCCACCCCTCGACCATCGCTGCGGTCTCCGGATAACGGCCGAAAAATTCGTCCCGAACGTACTTGCCATTGCGTGATTTGAACGTTTGATAGTCGCCGTCGACGCATTCCGTCATCAGCTGCACGAGCCGGCCGTTAGCGTCGGTGCGCAGAAGCTGATCCCAGCGGCTCCCCCAAATGACCTTGATGACGTTCCACCCGGCGCCCTTGAAAACGCCCTCGAGCTCCTGAATGATCTTTCCGTTACCGCGGACCGGACCGTCGAGCCGCTGCAGGTTGGCGTTGACGACCCAGATAAGGTCGTCGAGCTTCTCGCGTCCGGCAAGCGAGATCGCCCCGAGCGATTCGGGTTCGTCCATCTCGCCGTCGCCGACGAAGGCCCACACCTTGCGGCCGCTGGCGTCTCGCAGCCCGCGATCGTGCAAATATCGCATGAAGCGCGCCTGGTAGATCGACATGATCGGGCCCAAGCCCATCGATACCGTCGGGAACTGCCAGAAGTCCGGCATTAGCCACGGGTGCGGATACGAAGAGAGGCCCTCTCCGCTTACCTCTTGGCGGAAGTGTTCGAGTTGCGTTTCGCTGATGCGCCCTTCGAGAAATGCTCGCGCGTACACGCCTGGTGAGGAGTGCCCTTGAAAGAAAACGAGGTCGCCGCCGGCGTCCTCGCTCGGCGCGCGGAAGAAGTGGTTGAAGCCGACGTCGTAGAGCGTCGCCGCCGAAGCGAAGCTCGCCACGTGGCCGCCGAGCTCGGAGCTGACTTTGTTCGCGCGCACGACCGTGGCGAGCGCGTTCCAGCGAACGATGTGCCGCAGACGCGCCTCGAGCTCGCGATCGCCGGGCATCGCCGGCTGCTTGTCGACGGGGATCGTATTCACGTAAGGGGTCGTAAGGCCGAGCGATACGTGGGCGCCGCCACGCTGTGCTTCGTCGACGACCGCCGCGATCAGTTGCCGCGCGCGGTCCTGCCCCTCGACGGCGAGCACGCCGCGCATCGCTTCGAGCCATTCACGGGTTTCCTGCGGATCGGGATCTACGCCGAACGTCGTCATCGTTGCGCTCCATTCCCCGCCGCAGGCCAATCCCTTTCGGCGTGGGTGCTGCCCGCCGAGTGCTCGCCGCGCCCTGCCCAGCCGCCGCACAAAATCCGCGCTCCGCGCATGAGGCTGACGCCGAGCGGATAAACTAAGAAGCAGCGGGAGCTGCATTGGCTGAGAGGGCGGACGAGCTCCGCCGACCGCAAGCGACCTGATCCGGGTAATGCCGGCGTAGGGAGGATTTAATGAAGGTTTACGTTAGCGGGGACGACCCGTCGATTCGAGTTCCCCGGCGCGCGATCGCGCTGACCGACGGCACCGTGCACACGGTGTACGATACCAGTGGGCCGTACACGGATCCGCAAAGCGAGATCGATATTCGGGGCGGCTTAGCGACTTTACGAGAGCCATGGATCGCCGCTCGCGGCGATACCGTCGACCTCGAGCGGCCCTCCTCGCTCTATCGCCGCGGCCGCGACGCGATGCCGGAGCTCGACGAGCTGCGGTTCCCGGCTCCGCGTCGCCCGAAGCGAGCGAAGCCCAGGGGTAACGTCACGCAGATGCACTACGCGAGGCGGGGGGAGATTACGCCCGAGATGGAGTTCGTCGCGCTGCGGGAAACCGTCGAACCGGATTTCGTCCGCGGCGAAATCGCTCGCGGGCGAGCGATCATTCCCTGCAACGTCAATCACCCCGAGAGCGAGCCGATGATCATCGGCCGCAACTTTCTCGTGAAAATCAACGCGAACATCGGCAACTCCGCGGTGAGCTCATCGATCGACGAGGAGGTCGAAAAGATGACCTGGGCCACGCGTTGGGGCGCCGACACCGTGATGGACCTCTCGACGGGCAAAAACATTCACGAGACGCGTGAGTGGATTCTGCGCAACTCGCCGGTGCCGATCGGAACCGTGCCGATCTACCAGGCGCTCGAAAAAGTCGGCGGCAAAGCCGAGGAGCTGACGTGGGAGCTCTTTCGCGACACCCTGGTGGAGCAGGCCGAGCAAGGCGTCGACTATTTCACGATTCACGCCGGCGTGCTGCTGCGTTACGTCCCGCTCACCGCCAATCGAATTACCGGCATCGTTTCACGCGGCGGTTCCATTCTCGCGAAGTGGTGCCTCGCACACCACCGGGAGAACTTTCTCTACGAGCACTTCGAAGATATCTGCGAGATCATGAAGGCCTACGACGTCGCGTTCTCGCTCGGCGACGGGCTGCGCCCGGGCTGCACGGCCGACGCAAACGACGCGGCGCAATTCGGAGAGCTGGAAACGCTCGGCGAGCTAACCTCGGTCGCCTGGAAGCACGACGTGCAGGTGATGATCGAAGGACCGGGACACGTGCCGATGCACCTGATCGAGGAGAACGTGCGCAAACAGCTCGAGGTCTGCAAGGAGGCGCCGTTCTATACGCTCGGGCCGCTCGTTACCGACATCGCTCCCGGCTACGATCACATCACCAGCGCCATCGGAGCGGCGATGATCGGCTGGTACGGCACCGCGATGCTCTGCTACGTCACTCCGAAAGAACACCTCGGCCTTCCGAACAAGAAGGACGTGAAGGACGGAGTGATCGCCTACAAGATCGCCGCGCACGCCGCCGATCTCGCGAAGGGGCACCGGGGCGCCGCGCATTGGGACGACGTGCTCTCGAAGGCGCGCTTCGAGTTTCGCTGGCAGGACCAGTTCGATCTCTCGCTCGATCCGCAGACCGCGCGGGAGTTTCACGACGAGACGCTGCCCGCGCCGGGCGCGAAGGTCGCGCACTTCTGCTCGATGTGCGGACCACATTTCTGCTCGATGAAGATTACGCAAGAGGTTCGCGAATACGCGCAAAGCGGAATGGCCGAAAAGTCTCGCGAGTTTTTGGAACAGGGCGCAGAGGTCTACGTTCCGGTTTCGCCTTAGTGGTAAAACCCTGTGCGGTTCTCTTCGATCGCGATGAGACGATCGTCGTCGACGTCCCCTTTAACGGCGATCCCGAACGCGTCGAGCCCGCACCCGAAGCGCGGGCACTGCTCGACCGGCTGCGCGCTGCCGGGCTGCCCCTCGCCGTTGTCAGCAATCAGAGCGGCGTGGGACGCGGATTGCTCACGAGTGAGGCGGTCGACGCGGTCAATCGCCGCGTGAACGAACTGCTCGGTCCGTTCGCCGGCTTTTTCGTCTGTCCACACGCACCCGAGGACGGCTGCGACTGCCGCAAGCCCAAGCCGAAGTTAATCCTTGATGCCGCGCGGGCGCTCGGCGTCGATCCGGCGTGCTGCGTCGTCGTGGGCGACCGGGCGAGCGACGTGGAGGCGGCTCGCAGCGCAGGCGCGATCGCGCTGCGGGTCGAGGGACCGCGGGGATTGGCGAAGGCGGTCGAGCGGATTCTTTACTGGGTCGAGGCGTCGAGCCAGTAGTCGATGTCGAGTCCGTGTGCCGGCAATGGCAATGCCGCATACGCGTCGTCCGGCAGATGGACCGTTCGGGCCAGCGTTTCCCATGTCGCGAGAACGCGGACGACGTAGTTCTGCGTTTCATCGAACGGCGGAATCCCGCCGTATTCGGTCACGGCCTTGGGCCCGGCGTTGTACGCCGCAAAGACGAGATCGTAGTGCTTCGAGCCGAAGCGCTGCACAAGGCCGCGCAGGTAGCGCGCGGCCCCCGAGAGGTTCTGCGCCGGATCGCGCGGGTTGACGCCGAGCAGCGCCGCGGTGCCGGGCATCAGTTGCCCAAGCCCGATCGCGCCCGCTCGGGAAATCGCGTGCGTATGCCAGCGCGACTCGACGGTGACGACTGCGACCAGCATGTTTGCGTCGAGGCGCCAGCGCTCCGCATTCACGAGCACGCGCTGCGCCAAATTGCGGCTTTGCCAACTCGGCATTTGCGGATTGATATGGCGCAAAACTTTTGAATAGACGGCGATAGCGACCGCGGAGGCAGGCACCGCTCGATTGGCTGCCTGGGCGGGCAGAGAAAAGATGGGCCCCATCAAAAAGGCAGCCGTAGCCAGGAGGCTCACAACGGTCCTGCGCATATTGCGTCCCGTGGGTTCGCGCCGCGCCCTCCCCGTCCTCCTCTTCTTGTTTGTCCTAATGTGCGGGATGATCGCGTGGTCCCAGTGGTACGCGATTCACGTGAACGTCCCGATGTATCGTGCGCAGCACGGACCCGCACCTACGCACTGATCTTCGACGAGGGAGTTTTGGAGTTGTTTCTTCGCACGCTGCTTGCAGTGTCGTTCTGCGGTGTCCTCTCATTCTTCGCGCCGGCGGCGGCGCAGGCGGTAGAACCGACGGCTTCGCCGTTGCCGGCATCGCCGCGGCCGCCCAAACCCGCAGCACCCACGCCGACACCATCGCCGACTCCGACGCCCGGACCGCCCTTTTCCAATATGAGCTGGCGCGAGATCGGGCCGGCGGGAGCGGGAGGGCGCGTCGCCGCGGTTGCCGGCTCGGCAACAAATCCCAAGCTGTACTACCTCGGCAGCGCGGGCGGCGGCGTTTGGAAATCGGAGAACGGCGCGCAGACGTGGGATCCGGTCTTCGATAAGGCGGGCGTCGGCGCGATCGGCGCCCTGACGATCGATCCGACGGACAACAACACCGTTTGGGTGGGTACGGGCGAAGCGAATCCGCGTAACGACGTGAGCTACGGCGACGGCATTTACAAGACGACCGATGGCGGCGACACGTGGACGAACCTCGGGTTGAAGGACACGAAATACATCGCGCGCATCCTCGTCGATCCGCGCAACCACAACCACGTCGTCGTCGCCGCGCTCGGCGACGTCTTTAGCGACAGCACGCAACGCGGTGTGTATGTCACCAACGACGGCGGCCGCACCTGGAAGCAGACGCTGTACGTTGGCCCCCAGAGCGGCGCTTGCGATCTGGCGATGAACGAACAGAATCCCAGCGTACTCTACGCGGGGATATGGAAGTTTCAACGGCGCCCGTGGACCTTCGTCAGCGGCGGCGCCGAAGACGGGCTCTATCGGTCGACCGACGGCGGCGAGACGTGGACGAAGCTGGAGGGGCACGGGCTGCCGGAGGGCACGGTCGGGCGAGTCGGCGTGGCGGTGGCGCCGAGCAACGGCAACCGCGTGTACGCTCTGATCGAGTCGAAGGACGGCATCCTCTGGCGCTCCGACGACGGCGGCAATAACTGGATGAAAGTGAGCGACGACTCGCTGGTTAACGCTCGCGCCTTCTACTTCACGCACGTGACGGTCGACCCGAAGAATCCCGACCGCGTCTACGCCCTCTCGTTCGAGACGATGATGAGCACCGACGGCGGCAAGAAGTTCAAGCCGATCGCGCGGGACGTACACTCCGACTTTCACTCGGTCTGGATCGCGCCGAACGATCCGACGCGCATCATGCTCGGAGAAGACGGCGGCTACGCGCTGACGCTCGACGGCGGCCAGAGCTGGTTCTTCTCCCGCAACGTACCGATCGGCCAAGTCTATCGCGTCGGTTTGGGCAACGATAATCCGTATACGGTCTGCGGCGGCCTGCAGGACAACAACGGCTGGTGCGGGCCGTCGAACTCGCTCGACTCTTCGGGAATTCAGAACAAAGCGTGGATCGTCACCGTCGGCGGCGACGGCGAGTGGGGCATTCCCGAGCCCGATGACGCTAACTGGATCTGGTCGGACTCGCAAAACGGCTCGATCGTCGTCTACAACCGAGTCACCAAAGACGGCTGGTCGGCGCAGCCCTATCTGCAGACGGCCAAAGAATCGTGGGTGCCCGCTACGAGCAAGTACCGCTTCAACTGGGAATCGCCGATTGCGTTTGCGCCTTGGCGTGCGGCCGGCGGTGCGGTGATCGGTTGGCTCGGCGGCAACGTCGTCTTCCAAACGACCGATCGCGGCCGCAGCTGGAAGCCGATCAGTCCGGACCTGACGCGCAACGTCAAAGAGCATCAGCAGCCCGCCGGCGGTCCGATCGTCAACGACGTCTCCGGGGCCGAGTATACCGATACGATTCTCGACATCGAGGGCTCGGCGCTTCATCGCGGCGAGATCTGGGTCGGCACCGACGACGGGCTCGTGCAGTTGACGCTTGACGGCGGCAAGCGCTGGGCGAACGTTACCCCGCCGGGCGCGCCGCAGAACGGGCGTTTCGCGACGGTGGCACCATCGACGCTCGTCGATGGAACGGCGTACGCGGTCAACGACGCCCATGAGATGGGCGACAGCGCGCCGTACGTCTTCGTTACGCACGACTACGGCAAGCATTGGAGCAAAATCGTCGATGGTCTGCCCGGAAACGAGTGGGCGCGCTCGGTTCGGCCGGACATTCGCAATCGCCAACTCGTCTATCTCGGCACCGAGGAGGGCATCTGGATCTCGTTCGACGGCGGCGCGCACTGGCAGTCGTTCCGCAACGACTTGCCGCCGGTATCGGTCCACGACATTCGCCTGCAGCCGCAGTACGACGATCTGGTGATCGCGACGCACGGTCGCGCGATCTATATCATGGACGATCTTCGTGGAGTCCAGGGCCTGCAGCAAGCCATCGCGCGCGGCACCTGGCTCTTCACACCCCGCACGAGTTACGAGTGGACCCTGCACGAGGACGACGAGGGAACCTACACGGACTTCGCGGCGGATAACCCCCCGTACGGCGTCGCGTTGACCTTCTACCAGTCGCAGCCGCAAAAGACGGCGCCGAAGCTCGAGATCCTCGACGCCCGGGGCCGCGTGATCCGCAGCGTTTCGGGAACGCACAAAGTCGCCGGTAAGGACGAGCCATACATCACGAACAAGGCTGGTCTCAACCGCTACGTTTGGGACTTCGCCGTCAATGGACCCGTAAAGTGGAACGGCGGCAACGAGTTCTCCAAAGGCCCGGATACGGGCCCGGGGGTGGTGCCCGGCAGCTATTCCGCACGCATGACTCTGACCGGGCGAACGTACGTGCAGTCTTTCAGCGTAGGCCCCGATCCTCGCTCGCGTTTCACGCAAGCCGACTATCGGCGCAGCTTCGACGAAGCTATGCGCCAGATGGCGCACCTCTCTGCCGTCGACACGATGCTCAATAATCTCGACGAGGTCAAGAAAGGAATCGAGACGGCGCTCGAGGCCTCGAAGAAGGCGAACAACGCCGCGCTGACGACGAAGCTGCAGGACGCTTCCACGGCACGCCAGACGCTGTTCGACTCGCTCGCCGTCAATATACGCGGCGAGGGGACCGAAGACGAAGGCAGGCTCCACGACGATGTTTTCGGCGCGTATTTCGCGGCGCAGGGCCTGATCACGCCGGCAGTTTCCAGCCTGCTAGCCCGAGCGGATGCAGAGTATCGCGACGGGGTTAATCGCTACAATGCGTACCTTAACGCCGTACTGCCGGGCGTCAACGCGGCCCTGAAACAAGCCGGCATGAAGGCGCTGCCGGCCGTCAGCGAGGTGAAGACATGATCCTCTCATCGATCGTCTTGGCGGCAGCCGCGTACGCCAATCTTTCCTGGCGTTCGATCGGCCCGGCAATCGCGGGCGGACGAGTCGCGGCCGTCGCCGGGACGGCGCAGAACGATCAGCTGTACTATATCGGCACCGCCGGCGGCGGCGTCTGGAAGAGCGAGAACGGCGGCGCAACGTGGCAGCCCGCCTTCGATAAGCAAGGAGTCTCCGCGATCGGCGCGGTGGAGATCGACCCAACGAACGAAAAGGTCGTCTGGGCCGGAACCGGCGAGGCGAACCCGCGCAACAACGTCAGTTATGGCGACGGCCTCTACAAGTCGACCGACGGCGCGAAGACATGGCGCCGTGTAGGGCTCAAGGGCGTGTGGAGCATCTCGCGCATCGCGATCGATCCGCGCGATTCACGCCACGTCGTCGTCGGGGCATTCGGCGATCCGTACAAAGACTCGGCCAACCGGGGCGTCTTCGTCACGTTCGACGGCGGCGCGAGCTGGCGCAAGTCGCTCTATCTCTCGCCGTCGAGCGGCGCGAGCGATATCGCGATGGACCCGCGCAATCCCAACGTCGTCTACGCGGGCATGTGGCATTTTCGGCGCGTGCCGTGGACCTTTACGAGCGGCGGCCCCGACGACGGTCTCTATAAGTCGACCGACGGGGGCGCAACTTGGAAAAGGCTGACCGGCAATGGCTTGCCTTCGGGGTATACGGGAAGGATCGGCTTGGCGATCGCGCCGAGTAAGCCCAATCGCGTCTTTGCCCTCATCGAAGCGAAGGGTGGAATTCTCTGGCGGACCGACGACGCCGGCGCGCATTGGTCGATGACCAGCGATGACACGCTCGTCGATCAGCGGCCGTTCTACTTTACGCACATCGCCGTCGATCCTCGCAATCCCAATCACGTCTATGCCGTGTCGGAGATGCTCTCGGAGAGCAAGGACGGCGGGCGTAAGTTCAAAGAGATCGCAAAAGACGTTCACGTCGATTACCATGCGATATGGATTGCGCCGAACGATCCCAAGCGGATCATCGTCGGCGAGGACGGCGGCTACGCGCTGACCACCGACCTCGAGCACTGGTCGTTCTCGCGCAATTTGTCGATCGGCCAGATCTATCACGTCGGAATCTCCAATGAGAACCCGTATCAAGTCTGCGCCGCGTTTCAAGATAACGGCGGCTTCTGCGGTCCCTCGAACTCTCTGGACAACGAAGGGATTCTCGACCGTCACTGGATCGACGTCGTCGGCGGCGACGGCATGTGGACCGTACCCGATCCCATCGATCCCAACTACATCTGGGCGGACCTCGAAGACGGGGCGCTGACGATCTTCAATCGCCGCACGGGCGTGAGCCGATTCGTGCGGCCGTACGATTCTTTCCCGGGGAGTTTCCTCGGCCCGTTCGACCTGCGCACCGTGCCTTATCGGTTCAACTGGGATTCGCCGGTCGCGTTTGCGCCTTGGGATGGACACATCGGCTGGTTTGGCGGCAACGTCGTCTTTCAATCCAGCGATCGCGGTGCAACGTGGAGCATTATCAGCCCCGATCTCACGCGAAACATCAAGGAGCACCAGGCGCCGTCGGGCGGCCCTTTGGCAAAGGACGTCTCGGGCGCCGAATACTCCGACACAATCCTGTACATCGAGGGATCGGCGCTGGCACGCGGCGAGATTTGGGTTGGGACCGATGACGGCTACGTGCAGATGACGCGCGACGGCGGAGCGCACTGGCGGAACGTTACCCCGCCCGGCACGCCGGAGTATGCGCGCGTCGAGACGGTCGCCCCATCGCCGATCGTTGCGGGGACGGCCTACGCGATCGCCGACAATCATCGATCGGGCGACTACGCCCCGTACGCCTACGTTACGCACGACTACGGCGCTACGTGGAGGAAGATCGTCGGCGGGCTTCCTGCCGGCCAGTACGTGCGGACGATTCGTCCCGATCCGCGCAATAGCAACTTGCTCTACGCCGGAACCGAGAACGGGATGTGGATTTCGTACGACGCCGGTTCCCACTGGCAAGACTTCCGCATCAACCTTCCCACCGTTTCGGTGCGCGACATTCATGTCGAGCCGCAGTTCGACGATCTCGTTGCGGCAACGCACGGGCGCGACCTATGGATTCTCGACGACATCGGTTCGGTGCAGCAACTGGGCGCCGCGCAGAGCGCCGGTCTCATGCTGTTCGCGCCGCGCACGGCGTTCGAGTACCACTATCACTCCAACGACCTGGGCACGTACACTCGATACACCGGCGAGAACCCGGCGAAGGGTGCAACCATCGATTTCTACCAAGCCGCGGCGCAGAAGAGCGTAGCGGCGATGCAGATCTTCGATGCGAACGGACGCGTCGTGCGTACGATTACCGGCACGCATAAGGTGAAGGGTAAGCAGGAACCGTACGTCCCGAACAAGGTGGGCATCAACCGCTACGTTTGGGACTTCACCGAGGACGCGCCGGCCAAGTGGTACGGCGCCGCACGCGAAGAGTATCAGGGCCCGAAGAGCGGCCCGGTCGTCGTCCCCGCAACGTACTCGGTCCGTTTAACGCTGGGCGGGCGAACGTTCACGCAGCCGCTGACGGTAAAACCGGATCCGCGCGACGATTGGACGGCGGCGCAGTACGAAGCGGGTTACGCCTACGCCCGTAAGTATTCGACGATCTACGGTAAGATCGACGAGATCCTCAACAACCTCGACGCGATCAAGAAGTCCCTCGCGGCCGCAGCGGTGTCGGCAAAGAACAATGCGGCACTCGCGGGGCAGGTTGCAGCCGCGCAGCAGGCATGGACGCCGGTATTCGCGGCCTTCACGGCCGACTACAAGAACGACGAAGACTCGATCCAACGCAGCGGATCGTTACGCGAATCGGTACCGCGGACCGGATTCGGCGGCCCGCAGCTTCCGCCGAGCGCGGCGCAGCTGGAGTTTTCGCAACGCTTCGACGCAGCGTATGCGGCTGCGGTCAACGAGTACAACGCTTACGTTGCGTCGCTGCGGCCGCTGCAGACCGCGCTGCACGGCGCCGGCCTCAAACCGCTCGAGGGCGTAAAGCCCGCGACGCACTAACGAAAGAGGCGCTTGAGGAAGGTTTCGTGGCGGTATGAGGAGCGGCGGCCGAAGCGGACGATCGCGAGCTCGAGGGACGGTACGAGATAGAGCGCTTGGCCTCCGGAGCCGCTGGCGTAGATGAGATCGGCGGGCGCGCCGGCGGCCCCGAGCCACCAGCCCAGACCGTAACGCGCGTTGGCTTGCGAACCGGTAAAGCACTGCGCGAGCCGCGAGTATTCGCGCAGCACGTACTGTCCGTAGGCGAGCCAGCTGTGCGCGGTCAGCGATGCGCCGGTGGGCAGCGGCTGCGTTCCGTCGGCGAGGCGGCGCCAGCTCTCGACGCGTACGCCCGCCGGAAGGAGCACCCGATCGTGAAGGTACTCGTGCGGCGTGCGAGGGGCGAGCTTGCGCGCGAGCAGCGCGCCGAAGACTTGCAACGGAATTCCGCCATACGTAAAACGCGTGCCGGGCTCGTTCTTCAACGGCATCGCCAAGGCACGTGCGTAGACCGGGACGGCGGCTCCCAGGCCTCCGAATCCGAAGCCGGCTGTGAGCGAGAGCAGCATGCGCGCCGTCACCCGGCGCTTCCACGGGTCGTCGCGCCACTCGCGAAGCGTTTCGCAGACGGGTTCGTCGAGATCGAGCAGTCCATCTGCCTGCGCGAAGAGCGCCGCCGGGCCCCAGAAACTCTTCGTTCCGCTGTACAGTGCGTTCGCGGTCTCCGCCGTAGCGCCGTCGCCAAATGTTCGTGCAACGATCTCGCCGCCGCGTGCGATGAGGATCGCCCGCAGGTCGTGTGCCCGAGCATACTCGATCGCCGCAGCCGTTTCGATCTCTCGCTTCATTGGAGGAGCGTTCGGACGTCGCTTGCAAAAGCGCCTGCATGAGGCCGTACGTGCTGCTCGTCGCTTCGATCGCAGCCTTGGGAGGATTGCTCTTCGGGTACGACACCGGCGTCATCTCCGGCGCGATCCTCTTCATCACCAAGGATTTCGTGCTCGACACGCGCCTGCAGGCCTTCACGATCAGCGTTGTTTTGATCGGATGCATCGCGGGATCGGCGGTGGCGGGGACGGTGGCCGATCGCGTCGGACGCCGTCCGACGCTCTTCGGCGCAGGGGTCATCTTCTTGCTCGGTGCGTTGATTTCGGCGCTGACGCCGAGCGAGAACGTTCTGCTCTTGGGACGCTTCGTCGTAGGCATCGGCATCGGTTTCAGCTCGGTCGTGGCCCCGCTGTATATCTCGGAAGTTGCGCCCGCGAAGACACGGGGCGCGTTGGTCTCGCTCTACCAGTTTGCGATTACGATCGGCATCCTGGGCGCATATCTTGTCGATTACGCGCTTGCCGGACACGCTCAATGGCGCGGAATGTTGGGCGTCGCGGTCGTGCCATCGGCCATCTTAATGGCGGGAATGATCTGGATGCCCGAGAGCCCGCGGTACCTCTTCAAGATCGGACGCGAGGCGCTGGCGCGCGCCGAACTGACGCACATCTACGAAGATCCGACAGAGAGTTCGCGCGAGGAGGCCTCGATTGTCGAAAGCCTCCGGATCAAAGGAGCCGGCTTCCGCGCGCTCTTCGCCCGCGGGACCCGGCTCGCGCTCGTCGTCGGGATATCGCTTGCAGTCCTGCAGCAGATTACCGGCATCAACACGGTGATCTACTACGGCCCGCGGATCTTCGAGATGGCGGGAGTCGCTACGGCGGCCGGCTCGATCCTCGCGCAAACGGCCGTCGGCACGGTCAACTGTCTCATGACGCTGGTCGCGATCTTCTTCGTCGACCGGCTCGGGCGTAAACCGCTGCTCTACGTCGGCCTCGCCGGCATGTTCGTCGCGTTATCGGCGATGGCGCTGGCGTTCTCGCAGTCGCACCTTTCGTCGTCGCTCGGAGCGATTGCCTTGAGCAGCATGATGGTCTACGTCGGGTGCTACGCCTTTAGCCTAGGTCCCATTGTCTGGCTGCTGCTCTCCGAGATCTTTCCCCTTCCGGTTCGCGGGCTCGGGATGTCGCTCTCGACGTTGTCGAACTGGATTGGAAACTTCTTGGTCTCGCAGTTCTTCTTGACGATGGTCGAGCAACTCGGAATCTCCGCGACGTTCTGGGTTTACGCCGGAATCTGCGTTCTAACCGTGATCTTCGTTGCTACGATGGTCCCGGAGACGAAGCAGGAGCTGCTCGAACAGGTGCGTGTCAGGCCGGTATAACTTGCGCGCCGTGCACCCGCAGCTCAGTATCGTCATTCCCGTTTACGATAATTGGTGGCTTACGGCGCGGTGCCTGAGAGAACTGGATCGCCTGCGCAAGCGGGGTACGGTCAGCTTCGAGACGATCGTCGTCGACAACGCATCGCGCGATGAGACCCCACAGGCAATCGGCGACTTTCCCTGGGTTCGATACGTGCGCCACGAGGAGAACCGCAACTTCGCCGGCGCGTGCAATGCGGGTGTGCGGGCCGCCGGCGCCCCGCTGACGCTTTTGCTCAACAACGACGCCTACCCGGTCGGAGACGCGCTAACCCCGATCGTTCGCGCTTTCGAAGCAGCGGAGGTGAGCGTCGCCGGCGGCGCACTTTTTTTTGAAGACTTTGCGACGCAGGCGGCCGGGCTCGTCGTGCTGCCGAACGCGCACTGGCACTACTACTGCCGGAACCTCTCTGCAGTACCCGATGCGGCACGGCCGCGCGATGCGCTCGGCGTATCGGGTGCGGCAATGGCCGTGCGCACGCGGTGGTTTCTCGAGAGCGGCGGATTCGACGAATCCTACGTCAACGGATTCGAGGACGTCGACCTTTGCATGCGTGCACGCGCCCAAGAACGCGCGATCGCCTACGTGCCGGAGGCTCGCTTCGTTCATTACGAGGCCGCGTCGGCCGGCCGCTTCGACCGCGAGGCCGCAAACGAGCGGCTCTTCTACGATCGTTGGGGGACCGCGATGAGCGCGCTTCCGCGAACCGCTCGCGGAGAAGTCGGCGCGATCGCGATACGCCGCGGTGCCGCGGATCCGCTGCTGCACGCAGCGCTGTGCGATCTTGAGAACGCGCTTCGCGCGTTTGGCCACCCGATCGTGCACGAAAGGGTCGCTCTGTGGCAGCGCCTCGATCGTCGCTTTCGAAAGTCGGCGGCGCTCGCGTGGTTTTGCGACGCCGCGACGGTGCCCGCCGTCGAGATTACGGGCGCGCAGAGCTCGGTCGCGACGATCCGCACGCGCGGCGCAATCGAGATCGACGTACCGTGGCTGCCGTGCGCGGCGCAGGATCGGGTTGCGTCGTGCCGCATCCGGCCTTCGGAGGATCCATCGTGCACGGCGGTGGCGATTGCCGGAAGCGTTCCGCCCGCCATTGAGCGCGACCTCGGATCACGCGCGGTACGCGTAACGGCGGCGATGCTGCTCGGCGATGCGCCGCGGGTCGACGTGGCCTGCGTCATCCACGGCAGCTGGACCGATGCCGCTGCATTCGGAAACGTCCTGCTCGCACAGGCTGGGGTTCCCGCGGTTGCGTTGGACTCCCCGCAAGTGCGCGCCATTATTGCCGCCGATACGGCACTCTTCGCAGAGGCTGAGCGGGTAGGTGAAGCGATTGCACGCTTCACCGGTGATCTCGAATCGAGACACAGGTACGGGCGTGCGATCGCCGCCGACTCGCGCCGGCGCTTCTCACCCCGGCGCAGCGCGATTCGCGTCGTCGATCTTCTCTGCGCGGCGCGCTTCGGTCTCGAGCGCCCCGCTGGGGCGCTGCCCGGCGTTCCCTTCTGAGCCGTAGCCCCCGCCGCCGGGCGTCTGAATCGTCAGGACGTCGCCGCAGCGAAAAGCGAAACTCGTTTTCGCCGGCAGCGGCGTGGTGCTTCCCTCCCGCTCCAGTTCGTGCCGCCCGCATGCGCCCGGCCCGCCGCCGGCTGCACCCGGGGGCGCGAGCGTGTGGCGATCGGCGAGCAGCGTTGCCTGCGCGGATCCTTCGATGAGTTCGAGCGCGCGAACGAGGCCGTTGCCGCCGCGATAGCGTCCGGAGCCCGCCGTCCCTTCGGCGATCTCGTAGCGAACGACGCGCATCGGAAACTCGCGCTCGAGCGCCTCGATCGGAGTGTTGAGCGTATTGGTCATATGGCATTGGATCGCGTCGATGCCGTCGTCGTTCGGACGCGCGCCCATGCCGCAGCCGTTGGTTTCATAAAAGGACCAGGAGCGGCCGTCGCTACGCAGGCCGCCGAGCATCACGTTGCTCATCGTACCGCCGCTGCAGGCTCCGACTCGCAGCGGCGCCGCCTGCGCCAGCGCCTGCAGCACGACATCCGCGTTACGGGTGCTCGTCTCGACGTTGCCGCCGGAGACTGGTGCCGGCCGGCGCGGATTGAGCAGCGTCCCTGCGGGGGCGTGCACTTCGATCGGGCGAAAACAGCCCTCGTTCATCGGGATCGTCGGATCGGTGACGGCGCGCAAGGCATAATGCACGCCGGAGAGCGTCACGCCGAAGACGGCGTTGAGGGGAGCGTCGACCTGCGCGGAGGTGCCGTCGTAGTCGAAGCTCGCTCGACCGTCGCGCAGTTCGAGCCGCAGTACGATCCGGATGTTCGGGGTGCCGTCGCGATCCTCGAGATAGTCCGATGCGCAGAAAACGCCATCACCGATCGCTCGCAGAGCCGCTCGCATCGCGAGCTCGCTTTCGTCGAGGGCGCGCTCCACGGCCTCCTCGAACGTATCGCGGCCGTAACGCACGCAGAGCTCGAGCAGACGGCGCTCGCCGACGATATTGCCCGCGATTTGCGCGCGCAGATCGCCGCTGCGCGCGTGCGGCGTTCGCGAGTTTGCGCGAAGAAGACCGATGGTTTCTTCGAGGATCCGGCCGTCACGCATGAGGCGCAGCGGCGGAAGGACGACGCCTTCGGCGAAGAGATCCGCAGCATCGGCGGGCATCGAGCCCGGCACGGCGCCGCCGACGTCGGCGTGATGCGCTTTGTTGGCGGCGTAGCCGGCAAGGATTCCCTGGTCGAAGATCGGACGCAGTACGGTTATGTCGTTGAGGTGCGTGCCGGTCAGGTACGGGTCGTTGGCCACCCACATCTCACCTTCGCGTACGCCGCCGAACTCTCCGTCGATGCGCTCGAGTACCCGCTTCAATCCCCACGGCAGCGAGCCGAGGTGCACCGGGATGTGTTCGGCTTGCGCGATCAGGCGCCCGAAGCAGTCGAATAGCGCACAGGAATGATCGAGACGCTCTTTGATGTTCGGTGAGTAGGCGCTGTTGCGAACGGTGATGCCCATCTCCTCACCCGCGTAGACGAGCGCGCCTTTGACGATCTCAACGGTGATCGGGTCGATCATGCGACCTGCCTCTCGAGCCGCAGCATCTCTCCGTCGACGGCGAGCGACCATTCCGGCGGCACGTACGTCGTACTGTCGTAGTCTTCGACGATCGCCGGGCCGTCGACGCGCCGGCCGTCCGCGAGCAACGCGCGCTGCAGAACGGGAACATCGACGAAGCCGCCGGCGACGTAGACCTTGCGCGCGGCTGCTCCGTCACGATCGCCACCGCGCGCCTGGGGCCCGGCATCGAAATCCCGCACGAAGGGCAGGCTTCCGACGCCGGTCAGCTTCGCATTCACGAGTTCGACCGATTCGCTTCTGACGTCGTAGCCGTAACGGGCGCGATGAGCGTCGTGAAAGCGCGCTGCGATCGCTTCCGGAGAGGCGTCGTGCTCGATCGTCAGCTCAAAACTCTGGCCTTGATAGCGGGCGTCGTACTGCCGGCGGAAAGCGATGTTCTCCGGGCGAGCTCCTTGTACGGCGAGCGCTTGCGCGGCGCGCGATTCGCTTCGCGCGAACCACCTCTCGACAGCCCGATGATCCATCTGCGCGGTCGTCTGCAAGACCGGGTGCAGCTCCGTCTCGACGAGCATCGCGTCGAGCAGTCCGATGGCAGAGAAGAGCCCGGGATGCGCGGGCACGACAACGCGCGCGATTCCGAGCTCTTCGGCCAACGCGCACGCGTGCAGCGGGCCGCCGCCGCCGAATGCGCACAGCGTAAAGCCGCGGGGATCGATCCCGCGCTCGACGGTAACGATCCGCAAGACCTTCGCCATCGCGTGGTCGACGATTGCGACGATGCCGAGCGCCATCGCTTCGACGCTCAGGCCGGCCGGTTCTGCGACGCTCTCGATCGCCGCGCGAGCGCGCGCCGCATCGATCGGAAAGGCGCCGCCCAGCAGCGCGCTGGGGTTGAGCCGCCCAAGCACGACGTTCGCATCGGTGACCGTCGCACGGTCCGAGCGGCCGTAGCACGCCGGTCCTGGGTCGGCGCCGGCAGAAAGCGGACCGACGTGCAGCACGCCGGGCGCATCGCGCCAGGCGATAGTCCCACCGCCGGCGCTCACCTCGGCGAGGTCGACGAAAGGAAATCGAACCGGATAACCGCTGCCCTTTACGGCGCGGCCGCTGTGGGTTGCGCCGGCAGCTTCAAATTCGCCGGCAACCTGCACGACGCCGTCGACGACTGCACCCGCCTTCGCTGTCGTACCGCCCATGTCGAACGAGAGCAGGCGGGCATCGCCGATCTGTTTTCCCAGTGCGGCCGTTGCGATAACGCCGCCGGCCGGCCCGCTCTCGATGATCGCCGCGGGGAGCGAGCGAATCCGCTGCGCCGTTGCCAACCCGCCGTCGCTGCGCATGACTAAGAGGGTCGTGCTCACTCCCCGACGCCGCAAATCCCGTGCAAGCCGTTCGAGATACGCCTCGACGATCGGCGCGAGCACCGCATTGACGACGGTTGTCGAGAAGCGTTCGTACTCGCGGTACTGCGGATCGATCTGCGAGGAGTACATGACGCGCGCCGCCGGGAGCGCCGCGGAGATAGCCTGCGCGAGCAAACGCTCGTGCACGTCGTTTGCGTAGGAGTGCAGCAGGCAGACGGCTACGGCCGCGACGTTGCGGGCGCCCAGCTCCGCGCAAACGCGCCGCACCTCGGACTCGTCGAGTTCGAGCAGAATCTGACCGCGATAGTCGATGCGTTCGCGAACCGTTAACCGGTCCTCGCGCGCCACCAGCGGCCGCGGGCGGCGAACGAAGAGATTGTATATCTCGCTGCGGTTTTGGCGTCCGATCTCGATGACGTCGCGAAAACCCGCGGTGGTGACGAGCCCCGCTCGCGGGAGCTCGAGACCGATTTGCCCGAGCAGGGCGTTGGTCGCGATCGTCGTCGAGTGCGCGAGCAGCTCGATTGCCGGCGGCGGATCGTACTGCGCGAGAAGGCGCGCGAGCCCGTCGCAGACCGCACGTTGAGGCTCCCGCGGCGTGCTCGCGAGCTTGTGGGTTACCGTTCGCCCGCTCCACGATTCGACGGCGACGAGATCGGTAAAGGTGCCGCCGACGTCGATTCCGACGCGAAGCGAGCGCACGAGTCAGGCTCGCGCGACTCGACTGATCGTGAACACCGCTCCCGCGGGATCGGAAATCACGCAGCGCCGGAACCCTGCTGCGTCATGCGGCGGCACGAGCAATGCGGCGCCGCAGTCTGCAGCACGAGCCGCGCCGGCATCGACGTCGTCGATCCAAAAGTCGACGCTCCAGTGCGGGACAGCCTCGGAACCCGCTTCGTGCTCGATCATTACGCCGACGACGTCGCGCGGTACCGGCTGAGTAGGTTCGCCGCCGAAATATCCCGGCAGCCGGCATAGCGTCGCGCTCATTGCGCCGGCTGCAAACCTCTCCCACTCCCAGCCGAAGAGCGTGTGATAGAAACGCTTCGCCGCTTCGATATCCGGCGTGAACAGCGCGCTCATGGCCCACGCGCTCGGCTCGTTGATCAGCTGTGCCCCGGCTCGCTCTGCGGCCTCCCAAAGACAGAACTGGGCACCGGACGGATCGGCAACGACCGCCATCCGGCCGGCGGGAAGCGCGTCGAACGGTGCAGCGAGAATCGTTCCCCCGGCGCGCTGCGCCAGCGCGGAGCTTTCATCGACGTCGGCTACGCTGACGTAGGTTTCCCAAAAGCCCGGCGAGCCGCCAAGGTTCGGCGGTGCCGAGCCTACGCCGGCGACGTCGCGCCCGCGCAGCCGAGCGACGAAGTATTTGCCGCCCGCACTCGGCATCGGCGCCGGGCCGATAAACTCCCATCCGAGGACGTTGCCGTAGAAGCGAAGTTCGGATTGCGGATCCGCAGACAGCAGGTCGACCCAGCAAGGCGTTCCCGGGGGATAGTGCGATCGTTCACTCATCTGCTCGGACCCCGCTGCAGATTCAGCATCCACCGAATGCCGAATTTGTCGACCGCCATTCCGAATTTGGGAGAGAAGAACGTCTCTCCGAGCGGCATCATCACCGTGCCGCCCTCGCTGAGTTTGGCAAAGACTGCATCGATCTCGGCGGCATCGGGGCTCTGGATTCCAATCGAGAAGTTGTCGCCGGCGGTAACGATGCCCCGCGCCGGCGGGAGGTCCATCGCGTTGATCGTTCCCAGCGGCGAGCGGAGCGTGCCGTAGAGAACCTTCTCGCCGTATTCCGGCGGGGCTTCGGCTGCGGCCGGCGTTCCCGCAAAGCGGACGATCTCCAACTCGCCGCCGAGCGCGTCGCGATAGTGTTCGAGCGCGTCCTGCGCGTTTCCATTAAAGACCAGATTCGGTTCGAGTTGCATGAGAAATCCTTTCGTTGCGATGCAAGAAGGGCGAAGGAAAGAAGACGCCGTATCGCATTGGCGCATTGTAACAAGCGCACTTGCTTTTTACAAGTATATTGCAAAAGAAAAAGTTCTGCTTTATAATCGAAGCGTGGCCGCCCGAACCTACAACCAGTATTGCGGCCTGGCGCGCGCCGCGGAGCTCCTCGGCGAGCGTTGGGCCCTATTGATCGTGCGCAACCTGTTGGTCGAGCCGAAGCGTTTCACCGACCTGCAGCGCGGGCTCACGGGGATTCCCAGCAACGTCCTGACGACGAGGCTCAAAGAGCTCGAAGAGGCGGGGGTCATTCGGCGGCGCGTTCTGCCCAGACCCGCCGCCGCGATCGTTTACGAGTTGACCGAATACGGGGCGGAGTTGGAGACCGCGCTGATCGCCATCGGCCGCTGGGGCGCCAAGTCGCTGGGCGATCCGCGCCCGGCGGAGCGAATAACCGAAGATTCGATGATCGTGGCATTGCGCTCGATATTTCGCCCCAACGCCGCCGCGGGGGTCAAGGCGAGCTTCGAGCTGCACCTCGGCCCGATTGTTTTGAACGCGCGTGTCGCCAACAAGCGCGTCGCCGTCGCGCCGGGCCCGCTTGCGGGAGCCGATCTGATCATTGAGGCAGGACCCGCAATCCGCGCGCTCATGGCCGGCGAGATTACGCCGGCCGCGGCGCGCAAGAGCGGCGTCGTCAGGATAAACGGTAACGGTCGGCCCGAAATGCTCGAGCTCTTCGCCAAACTCTTTCGGATCGACCCCAAACCGGCAGCGTCCTAAAACGTAAGCCGATAGCTGTCGTTGGCGGTGCCGCACGCTACGTCGGGTGTCTTCAGCTTGAAGTTGAAGACCGTCGTCCCGTTCCCGGCGTCTGTCGCGCGCGGCCAAACGTACGTGAACTGGTACGACTGCCCCACGGGCAGCGGCGGAATGCCCTTCGCGTCGACTTGCTGAGCGCCGTCGAAAATTTGAATGGTCTGAATGACGTTGGACGCCTGCCTCTGGGCGCCGACGTTGGTTACCGTGCCGGCGATCGTGTAATGGTTAAGCGCGTTGCTCGTGACGACGCTTTTCACGCTCACCGAGGTGATCGCCGGGTCAGGCCCAGCGCAGGTCGCCGCCCGTGCGGCCGCCGGGCAAGCCACCGCGGCGGCGATTATCAAGCTGATGGCACGAATCATTACAGGTACCTCGCTTTTAACGTGTCGACCGCTTCTATACCCGCCGCGAGCCCGTGATATTCCTAGAGCGCCCCGACGCCGGCGGGTCTGGCGCGGATGAAGCAGATGCTCGATCGTTTTCCAGCAAGCTCTCCGCGATCGATACGAGCAAACGCAACGCTGCGCGGTCGCAGCGGCATGCGGTTAATGCGGTTCGGGGCAAGCATTCGACTATGCCGTCGGGAAGGTACCAATCGAGGATCTGCTCGCCCAGTACAGAGCAAGAAAGGCGCCGCGTTCAGCCTTGAAGAGTTTCACAACGATCTGCTCTCGCACGGAACGGTGCCGGTCAGCATCATCGCAAGCGAGATGCTCGCGCAATAAAACCAATGGGTTCTCCTAGCTCGGCGTACGAGCGCTTTCGAGCGCTCCACGAACGGCCACGCGCCTTCATCATGCCCAACGCGTGGGATGGCGCGTCGGCGGCGCTGCTCGCGCGCGCCGGATTCGAGGCGCTCGGCAGCACGTCGCTTGGCCTGGCTTTCTCGCTCGGGCGCCAAGACGGATGTCACACCGTCTCGCGCGCGCAAGCCGTCGCGCACGCGGCGCTGCTCGGGCGCGTGAGCGGACTGCCGATAAACGGCGATCTCGAAGATGGGTTCGGTGCCGATCCGCAAGACTGCGTGGCAACGGTGAACGCCGCCGTCGCGGCCGGTCTGGGGGGACTCGGCATCGAGGACACGACGGCCGATCCAGCTCATCCGATTCACGCCTTCGACGACGCGGTCGCACGAATCCGCGCCGCGGCCGGCGCAGCCGCCGGCCGCATCGTGCTCACCGGACGTACGGATAACTATCTGCACGGCCGGGCCGACCTCGACGATACGATCCGCCGCTTGACGGCCTTCGCTCAGGCCGGCGCCGACGTGCTTTACGCTCCGGGCTTGGACACGATGGAAGAGATTCGCGCCGTGGTGCGCGCGGTTGCGCCCAAACCGGTCAACGTTCTGATCGGTCCTACTCCGCCAGTTGCGCTTGCGGAGCTCGACGCGGCCGGCGTCCGCCGCATCAGCGTCGGCGGCGCGCTCTATCGGAAAGCGATGACGGCGCTCAATGAAACCGCGCTTGCACTGCATGCGGATTTGGCGGCTGCGACCGGCGCGATCCCCGGCAGCGAGATCGCGCCGTTATTTCCGCGAGATTAAGGTAGTTCGCGCAAGGGTTGGGCGGCGTCCGCGCTTTTCGCGCGAGCGTCGCCCATTCTTATCTTAGATTCGCGACTAAACTAGAAAGCGGTTACGCCGTTGGGCGTGCCGTTTCCGGTTGGCCCGTCGTAGCCCGGGCCGCCGGTGCAGAGTTCCTTGTGCTTGCACGAACCATTGGTGCCTGAAGTGACGTCGAAGAGCGACGCCCCCTTTGCGTAGAGCGACTCTCCTCCGTGCTGCGATGAGGCGTTACCGGCAAGCGCGTACACCGCGCCGATGATCGGCGACGCCGCGCTCGTGCCGCCGATGACGCTCCAGCCGCCGCGGTCGAACGTATCGTAAATCGCCACGCCCGTCGCCGGGCTCGCGACCGCCGAGACGTCGTTCATCGTGCGGAACTTGCAGCCCTTATCGTGCTGCCACGCCGGTTTATGGTGACGAAGCACGCATCCGCTTCCGGTTCCGGCCCACGCCGTTTCGCTCCAGCCGCGGCTTCCGGACGAAGTGCTCAAAGCAGTGCCGCCGACCGCCACGACGTCGTCGAAGCCGGCCGGCTCCCCGACCTTATATCCTTCGTCACCGGCGGCAGCGACGATAACGTGTCCGGGATGACGGTAGAACGCACTTCCCCCTAACGACTTGTCGTTGTAGCCGATGTAGCTGTTGCTGACGACGTCGGCATGAAGAATATTGACGGCCGTATTGACCGACGTGCCGAGATCGACGAAGTTGTTGGTCGTCCCCTCAACGAGAATTATTTTGCAGTTGGGGCAAATGGCCGAGACCATGTCGACGTCGAGCGATTCCTCGACACCCCAACTTGAACTGCCCTGCGGGTAGTTGCTCTGCTGCCCCTGCTCATTGACCTTTTCAAAGCACGGGTTCTTTTTGTTGCAAGCCGGGAGACCGAACTGCTTACGATAGACGGCGAGATCGCTCTCGGCATTGGGGTCGTCGAAGGCGTCGACGACGGCCACGACTTCACCCTTTCCGGCTTTGGCCGAGGGCAGGTTGTACGCGCTTTGGAGATCGCTTGGAACGAGCCCCGAAATGTCCGGGCCGCCGCCGACGTCCGTCCGGACCAGCGCCTGGCATTGTGCGATGTTCGGGCCATAGACCGCCGGGCACGCGCGAACGACGTTGGCTGAATAAGCGTACGCACCGCCGCGCTGCGCGGGCGCGACTGACGATTGTCCGCCGGCCGAGGGAATGCCCCCGGTATTCGCGCCGCAGGCGGACAACGCCAGCGCCAGCGCCGTTAATCCGGTGATTGGGAGAAATGAACGCACGGGAAAACCTCCGCAGAAAAAGTGGGATTATGCGTGGGGTAGTCAGTGAAGATTGCGTGAAGCCGGGCACGGCTCCTCGTTTGGAGAAGAGGCGCCCTGGTGGAGTCCCTCTTTAACGGGCCCGGTTCGCTGCGAGAACCATCCGAAACGCTTGCTTTTTGGCTGACGGGGCTGTGCGCGTTTCCCGCCGCCTTGCTGATCGGTTACGTGCTCCACGAGTCGATCGGCGCGTCGCAAGTTGCGCTCTTCATCGTCGTCGCGATGGTGTACGTTACATTGGCTCGGGGGCGCTTGCTCGGCTCGAGCGTCCGCATTCACCAGACGCAGTACCCACGCGTTTTTTCGATCGTGCGCGGTTCGTGCGCAGCGCTCGAGATTCCGATGCCGATGATTTTCGTACGTGAGGATAACTACGTGCCCGCGGTCGCGCTTGGCTTCGGCGTGCCATATTCGCTCGTACTCTCGAGCCACTGGGTCGAGCTCTTCTCCGACGACGAACTGACCTTTATGATCGGGCGCGAACTCGGTCACATTGCTGCCGGCCACACCCGCTTTCATTCTTTGCTCAGCGTCAACGGCGGCGAGAATCCGCTGATTTCGTTGATCTTCGGGGCGTGGCTGCGGCGCTGCGCGCTCACCTGCGATAAGGTGGGCCTGCTCTGCTGCGGGTCGCTCGAATCCGCGATCCGCGCGCTGGGCGTCGCGTCGTTTCACGAGTTCGGCCGGCGCGTCGATTATCAGGCCTTTGCCGAGCAGCAATCGGAAATCGCCTCCGACTCGGTGCTGCGCTGGGGCGAGTGGCTGAGCGCCGAACCATATGCCACTGCGCGCATCGCGTCGCTGAAGCGCTTTAAGGCGACGCAGGCGTTCGCCGATGCGGAGGCGTGGTTCGTTCGCGAGCGCTCGGAGACGCCCCCGGAGATCGCACTCCCAGGTGAAGCGACGGTCGCGACGCGAGACTGCGCGGGCTGGTGGCGGCGCTTCGCCGCCTGGGGCATCGACGCGGTCGTCGTCAGCGCGATCATCACCTCATTTGGCGGCTCGATCGCGCCGGGAGCCCACGCGAAGGAAGCGACGGCGTCGGTGTCGCCGGGCGACGTCGAGGTCGCTGCGCCCGGTATCGCGTCGATACGCATTAAGGGAAAAGAGAACCCTGCGCCGGCTGCGACGCCTTCGGCGCGGCGGTCGCCGACGGTGACCCGCGAAAAATACGACTTGGGGCCGATCACGCTCTCCGACCAAGGGACGACCGTCAATGTCGGCGGTTCGAGCGTACCACTCGAAGCAGATGCGTTCGGAGAGATCGTCGCAGCTGCAGTCAAGAAGCTGGGCTTCTCGTTTTGGTTCCCCGTCTATCTGGCGATTCTCGTCATCCTCGCCGGTCAAACGTTCGGCATGATGATCACCGGGTTACGCGTCGTAACAACGGACTTTTGCAAGCCGAGCATCGGCCGCACGATCGTGCGCTATCTCATCACCTTCGCGTTGTGGTGGCTGATCATGCCGCTGAGCCTAATCTGGCGGCGAGTGCTCCTTCACGACCGATGGACGAAGACGCGCGTCGTTAAGGTCGAACGCGTCGTCGCCCGTGCTACGGGTTCCCTTCCGACCTAACCGTCAGCCGAGCGGCCGCCGTACCCGAGAGAAGGTGTCCGACGGCGGCGTTGCTGCTGACCGTATCGATTTGCAGGCGGCCAACGTTTTCATCGACGTGCAGCGTTTGGTGCGTCGTTGGATCGACGAGCGACTTCGACTTGACGATCAAGAACGTTTGGCCTGGCTGGACGCCGGCGTTCGAGCCAATGTTGATGATGATGGTCTGACCGCTGACTTGAGCGATGTGCCCGGTGAGGGTTGGTGCGACCGGGCCCGAGTTGAAGCGGCTCGGATCGAGCGTCGCCGCAATCTTCGCGGCCTCGTCGTCGATCAGGTGCCCCATGTCGCTGTTCACGAACTGCTCGTTGCTGTACGATCCGCCGGTGTAGCCCGCAACGCCGCTCGCGTTCCACGACGTTCCAGAGCGGCTTGCTTCATCGGAGAAGCTCTGCACGATCTGTCCCGTCTTTGCGTCGATCACGCGCACCGCCACCTTGATCGTCACCCGGTGTGTCGCGACGCCGCCGGCTGCCGCGCCGAAGACTCCCGGCAGTAGGCTTCCGGCGCTGGCGCCGCTCTGGCCCGTCTGATCGAGTTGTATGATGTTTCCCGTCACGAGGTACCGCGCTCCGACGAGCTGGCCGGCCTTGATCGCCGAGGCCGGGTCGACCTCGCCGCTGGCCGCGAGCTGATGCTCGCCGAGCGTCGAGCTCAAGTGCGTACGATCGAGCACGTTGAAACGGCTGCCGTTGACCATCTGATCGGTCAGCAGATCGCTCAGCGCGACTCCCGGCTGAAAGTTGCCGTACCAGTCAGAGGTTAGCCCTTGCGTCGAGAAGTCGAGCACCGCGATCGGCGGCCGCGCGGCGCCCTGGGCGGCGAGGGTAAGTGGGGCCGCTGCCAAACCGGCAGCGATCAGAAGAGAAAGCAAACGTCCAAGCACCCCCTTGTTATACCACAAGCGCCGCCCCATGGGGTATTGTCACGGGGAGAGGAAGGCGGGACGTTTTAGAGAGGATGTGTGGCCGTTTCACGCTGACGAAGCCGCAGGGGTTGCGCACCGCCTTCCCCCAGTTCCGCTATCCCGAGTTCAGCGAGACGCGCCTTCCGCGCTATAACATTGCCCCGACCCAGGATGTACTGGGAGTTCGCAACGATGGGGAGAAACGCATCGAGCCGCTGCGTTGGGGGATTCGCGGGCGCATCAACATCCGCGCTGAATCGATCCTGGCCAGACGCAATCCGGTGCGGCGCCGCTGCGTCGAGTTCGCCGACGGTTTTTTCGAGTGGCGCGAGCGCCGCCCGTACTACTACACCTTGCGCTCGGGGAAGCCGTTCGCTTTTGCCGGGCTCTGGGAGCCGGCCGACGGCGTGCCCTGCTGCGACGTCGTTACCTGCAAGCCCAACGCGCTCGTTGCCCCGGTCCACGACCGGATGCCGGTGATCCTCACGCGGGAGGGCCTCGAACGCTGGCTGGATCCCGAACCTTTACCGCCCGAAACCGCCTCGACGATCCTGCTTCCGTTCGACGCCGCGCTGATGGATGTTCGGGAGGTCACCAGGCGCGTGAACAACGCTAACTACGACGTTGCCGATGTGCTCGACGAGCCCGATCCGCGCTTGCTCTGAATCAAGACAAGGCCGGTTGCGATTAGCCAGATCGCGGCCGGCAGAGCGCCGATAACCCCGGGTGCGGGGCCGCCGGGCGCCATCGGGCCGTAGGGAATGAAGATCGAGAGCGTGGCGACCGAGGCTCCGAACGCCGCAACGTAGCCTAGGGTCGCGAGCCAGGGCGGGGCGGAGTCGTGCCGGCGCATGCTGTGAGCCGCTGCAAAGAGAAAGACGGCGACGGGCGCGTAGCCGAGGCCGTTCTGAACGAAAACAAACGCGTCGTAGATGCCCGAGAGGGCGTTGTCTTGGAAGGTTTCCGGCGGAACGTAGACCGCGGCGGTCTGCAGCATCGCGGCCCACAGCGAGCTCGCGATCATCACGATCCCGGCGATCATCGCAAACGTCGGCAGCCCCTCCTGACGCCCAGGCGCAAAGCTCAGATAGCTGCGAAGCCCGACCAAAAACCATAAGAAGAAGGCGATTGCGGGAAAGGTAAGCCAGGCGCCCAGCAGCAGCATAAACTTATGCGCGTCGATGACCAGCGCGGCGTCCGAGCTCTTCATCTCGATCGACGGCATTCCCGACGTCAAAATCGTTGCGACGATGAGAAGCGCAACGTAGCAGAGGACCGACCAGCCGGCGGATCGTTCCGCGTGAACGTTTTCCATAGACGGTTCACTCATGCTAAGACTGAAAAGATTCCTCCCTTGCTCGCCCCTTCACAGCCCGTAATACTTAAACGCCGGCCACATAGCGGCGAGCGAGACGCGCGGCTTCGTACAGAGGTAAATCGGCAGCGGGCCTTCGAGCATCCAGCGGTAGTCGTTGCGATAGAGCGCGACTTGGCGAACGCTGCCGAACCAATGCAGCAGCAGATGGTAGTCGGTCGCTCCGACTGCCAAAACCGAGGCTCCGCTATAGCCTCGCGTTCCCCAAAGGTAGTAGTTGTTGTTGGGACTGATCGCAACCGGCAGTCCGTAACGCGCGCCGTAATAGTCGAGTGCGCCCGCATACGCGTAACGATCGGCAAAGACGGCGGTCGCCCTTCGTTGCTGAGGCGGAAGCGACCAGTACGCACCCGCGACCGTTTGCGTCATCGTCTTCCAGCCAAGCTGGTCGGCATACATCGGATTGATCAGATGGCTCTTACCGTCGGGCGGTGCGGGGCGGCTCAATCCGATCGCGCGTTCGTAGGCCATATACTGCGGCAATGAAAGAATTGGCAACGCGAGGGGAACCATCGGTATGCCGGCGATGAATGCGGCGGCTGCGATTGCCGCTTTAGCCCACCGCGGTTTGGCGCTGAGCGCGGCTTCGATTGCGACCGCTCCGGCGGCGAACAGCGCCGGATAGATCCCTTGAATGTAGTACCCGCGTCCGATCGTGAGAACCAGCATTCCCAAGAGAAGTAGATAGGCCACCGCCAAGAAGCGGTACGGAGGCCTTCGCAGCAGCCAAATGAGGCCCCAGATCCAGATGACTCCGAAGAGCGGATTATTGTACATGAACTGCAGGCCGAACATAAAGCGAGCGTTGATCCAGCGGTTCGGCGATTCGTCAGCCATCCCGTTGGCGAGCGCGTGGCGGTTCAACTGGTCGTTGTGCAGCACTTCGAGCATTGGAAAACCGTGGAAGACCTGCCAGAGTGCATTGGGGAGCACGAGCAGAGCGGTCAGGGCGATGCCGATCGCGAGCCGGCGCGAATGCAGAAGCTTGCCGTGCCCCGTGCAGAGCAACCCGATTGCGAGCGCGACGGCGCATGCGGCGATCGAATACTTCGCATAGAGCGCCGTCGTGACGACGAGAGCCATCGGCAGGTAGAGCCGGCGATCGCCGCTCTTTACCAGGAGAATGGTGAGGTAGATCAAGGCGGTCCACGTCGCCGGCGAAAGGAACTCGGTCGACAGCCCGTACGCGATTCCGACGAGCCCCGGGGCAAGACCGACAGCCAACCCCGTCAGCAGCTGGGCATAGGCACGACCGCCGAGCTCTCGTGCGATCGCGCAGGCGAGCAGTACCGTTACGCCTGCGAGCACGCTGGGGAAGAAGCGCACCGCCCAAACGGGATATCCCAGGGGCGCGGTCAGCCACGTTACCAGCGGGGCGAGCGGCGGCTGGTCTACGTATCCCCACGCCAAATGCTTGGCGCAGTCAATGAAGTAGAGCTCGTCGCGATAGAGTCCGAAGCGGTGGCAGAAGGCGAGGTGTACGGCGGCACAGATGAGAGCTAAGGCATACGCGATCGGCGATAGCCGCGGCTTCATGCAGTCGTCGTCGCCTGCGATCCAGCGAGCACCAGTTGGCTGATGCAAAGGCCGACGAGCCCGGCCTCCACGATCGACCCAAAAATGAAGCTCGCGTCCCACCACGTCCCGCCAAAGAGCGGCACGGCGAACGCGAAGTACGCGGCAAAGTAGACGGACGGAACGGCAAAGCCCAAGAGGCGAAGCGCGTTTGGCCGGCGCGGACCGGCCGCAAGCTTTGCGACGATGAAGTCACCGATCGCGCCGGCGGCGGCGGAGGCCAGGACGACGAGCAGCACCTCGTTGGGGTCGTTTGCGATCTCGCCGCAGATCCATAGTTTGACGGCAACGCTCAGAACGATCAGAGCTCCGAACCGCAGCTGCGTGCGCACGCAAAGGTAGAGCACCGCTGCGGATAGCAGCAGGCTCTGCCAAATGACGATCGATATCTCGAGCGCCTGTTTATAGAATAGGAAGACGGAGAGCACGAACTGCTCGCCGGGAAACCCGCTCTGCGCAAGGGGGCGATCGCGCATCAGCGCCTCGGGATAGAAGCCGTACTGCGTGCAGAACTGGATGATCTCGAACGCGAGGCCGAGCGATATCAGCATCGGCAGTTGTCCGAGCAGCGTGGCGGCCGGCTGCCGCCCGAGCGCGCTGCGAACCGGACCCGTAACCAAGAAGAAGAGGCCGGTAAGCAAGAAAAGGTGCGGCGGGCTCAAGAGCAGATCGAGCTGGTGCTCGAAACCGAAGAATGCGTGCCAGACGAAATCGAGCGCGCCTCCCACGAGCAACCCCACGACGCCGATAACGCTCCCTGCATAGCCTTGCGGGACCGCCTTCCAAAACGAGCCGGCGCTGCGATAATTTCGGGCGATCGTGACGGCGAGGACGGCGGCCGCGAAGATCGCGCCGGTGTACATCGTGACGTGCCAGGGATTGAAGAAGGATTCGACTGCAAGGAACAGATGCTGATGCGCGTCGACGAAGAGGCCCGTGATGATCCACACACCCGCGAAGGTGACCAGCCAATCGAGCCAGGTGGGCACGCCCGAAGCATCGACCGCGAGATCGAGGAATGGTAATGAAGGCCTCGCCTCCCCCGTACGGGAAAGCAAATTAATCGACTTCATAGCTCGGCTGTCATTCTTATGCTTCGATTGACCTCGAAACCCTCCTCGACTCTCGTTCCGGCGATAACGCTGGGGGCACTCTGCTGCATCAGCGGATGCTCGTCGGCGCCGGTTTCGGTGCCTTCGAATTTAACGGTTTCTAGCAAGCTTCCCCAGCCGATGCCGCGGGCGCCGGTCGCGCAGCCGAACGCCCCTCCTCAGATCGTGGCAATGTGGTTTTCGACGCTGACGATTACGCCGGGGAGCTGGTTTGACGGTACGATCGTTGGAAGCACGAACGTGGCATCGGTCGAAGTGCGAACCGCGGCTTTTTCGATAAATAGCAAACAGGTCGCGCCGGGTGTCTATCGCTTTCACATGCGCGTGCTCGAGCTGCCGCCGCTCTCACGCCGCCACGGGTACGAACTCTATATCATCGCGCGAAACACGCCGGGCGAGCAGTTCGTCGAAGAGGCGCCGCTCCGGGTGGAGTAGTGCGATTAGCGTTCGCGTTGCGAATAAGCGTGCGTGAACTCCGCACCGAGGAGCAGAATCTGCGACGAATAGTTCGCCCAAAGCAGAAAGACCACGAGCGAACCGAAGGCGCCATACGCCGAGCTCACGCCGGCGCCGCTCAGGTACCACCCGAGTAAGAGCTGTCCGGCGACGAAGAGAACCGCCGTCAAGCCGCCGCCCAGCCACACGTCGCGCCACGCAACTCGCGCGTCGGGTAAATACTTGAAAAGCAGGACGAAGAACAGCCAGCTGAGCGCTGCCGAAAGTACGAAATCTGCCGGCTTCGCAAGCGCGGCCGGCCCCGCGATCGAGAGGCCGAAGTGACTCGATGCGACGGCGAGCGCGGTATTTGCCAGGACCGAAAGCATCAGCAGCAGCGCGAGTGCCAGCATCATCGCAAAGACGAGGGCGCGTTCTTTGATCGTTTGCCCGATGCCGAGTCTTTTCGGAGCGACCTCCCAAACGCTGTTCAACGCAAACTGGAGTGCGTTAAATAGCCCGATGGCCGCTACGACGAAGAGCGCCCAGCCGGCGATCTGCGCGATAACGGAATGACGCTGCTGGTCCAGCGTGGAAGCCACGATCTGACGCACCGCGAGCGTGCCGGGTCCCGGTATACGCTCGTAAATCGCGTTAAGCGCACTCTGGTGAGAGTGAATGAAGAGGCCGGCGATCGCAACGACGACGATGATCAGCGGCGCGACCGCGAAAGCGGCAAAATAGGCGAGCGCGGCGGCCAGCCATTGCGCGTTGTGGCGTTGGTAGTTCGTCCACGTTTGCACCGCCAAACGGAACGGCAGCGACCGCGTCACAGAGGCGCACTTCTGCCGGAAAAGGAACGATCGAGTGCCGCGGCCTTCGAGCGGTATCCCCCAGACACTGCCACCTTACCCCAGCGCGGCACGTCGACCGTATCGCCGATGGTAGGGCGCAGGCATGAAGAAATCGTGAAGGAGAGGAGCGTGAAGCTCTCGGACCTCGCCGCTATGCACGCCGGCTTTCGAATTGTCGTCGTAGGCCTCGCGCTGGCGGCCGGCTGCGGCCGGCAGCCGGGCGGTGCGGACCCGCTGCCCGCCGCGCCGGGCGTGCGCGCGCAACGTTCGAACGGGAGTGTGGCTAAGGCGTATGTGTTCTTGCGCTTCATGATGGACAGATACGCCAAGGGTGCGGCGATACGCCTCGTCCGGAGCTTCGACGGCGGCCCATTGCGGCATTTCACCGATGCGGTGACCTACGACGATGCGCTCTTCGTCGATGCGATGCTGGCCGAGGGGACCGATGACGGCGTGTCTCGCTCGAAAATCGTCGGCAGCGCCTTTCTCTTCGTACAGGCGCACGACCCGGCCGGCGACGGACGTCTGCGCGCTGCCTACGCGCCGCGGCCGCTGCGGAGCCCACAAGACATCAAGATCGACGACGGCAGCAGCGATGCCGGCAACATGGCCTGGGTCGGGCAAGCGCTCGTGCAGCTGTACGTAAGGACGGGCGAGGCGCGGTATTTGCGGGGCGCTGCTGCGATCGCGGCGTGGCTTGCGCGCAACGCGCACGATACTCGCGGCAGCGGCGGCTACACCGGGGGCTACACCGCACGCGGTAAGAAGATTGAGTGGAAGTCGACGGAACACAACATCGACATTTACGCGTTCTTCGAGATGCTTGCCAGCCGAACCGGCGAGCGGAAATGGGACGCAAAGGCGCGCTGGGCCGAGCGGTTCGTCGCCTCGATGTGGGATGCGCGTGACGGCCGATTTTACGTCGGCACCGGCAACGACGGCGTTACCCCGAACAAGTCGTTTCGGCCCGAGGATGTTAACTCATGGAGCTATCTCGCGTTCGAAAATTCTCACTGGGCCGCCGCTCCGAGCTGGGACGTCACGCATCTCGCGGTAGGTAAGGGCGGCTTCGACGGCGTCAGCTTCTGCAGCGGCGACCGCTCGGGAGTGTGGTTCGAGGGAACCGCTCATCTCGCCGGAGCGCTGAAGTTGCGCGCTGCCCGAGGCGACCGGTCGCAGGCGCAGACGTATCTCGCGGATATCGCGTACGCGCAGCAAAACGGGCTCAATGGCGACGGCCGCGGCATCATCGCAGCCTCCAAGAATGGCTTGAGCGATTGCGACGGCGACAAATATTTCGCATCGCCGCAGGTCGGCGCTACGGCGTGGTACGCGCTCGCCTCCGGCGGGTTCGATCCTTTCTTGCCGTTGCCGTCGCCCTAGAGCGTACACTGCCATACTGATGGCAGGGAGCGGCCGTATCGTGGCGGCATGCTTCCGGAACGCTACTGCGTAATCGACGTCGAGACGACCGGCTTGCGCCCGGCGCAGGATCGTATCGTCGAGATTGCCTGCATTATCGTCGAGTACGACCGAATCGTCGGCCGATGGGCGACCCTCGTGAACCCCGGAATACCGATTCCGCCGATTGCAACGGGCCTGCACGGCATCTCCGACGAGATGGTCGCGCGTGCGCCGAGCGCTGCCTGGGCGCTGCAGTCCGTCCGGCGATGGTGTCGCGGCCGCACCGTCGCCGCGCATTGCGCCAACTTCGATCTCTCCTTCGTCGGCCCGTCGGTTGCAACGCGCGGACTCTGCACGATGCGCCTCGCGCGAGCGCTCTTTCCCGAAGCGCCAAATCACAAGAACCAGACGCTACGCCGTTTCCTCGCTATCGACCGCGCCGCCGGCGAGCGATTTGAAGCCCACCGGGCACTGAGCGATGCGCTCGTCAGCGCTCACGTCTTGATCGCTTGCCGGCGGCGCTTCGGAGCTTACCGCGGCGGTGAAGCGTGGGCCCATTTTCTGGCCGAAACGGCCTTCGTGAACGTTGGGCCCGTTCACCAATCGGCGGCCGCGGCGCGCTCCTTGAAAGCGCAGAGCAGATTTACCAGCGCCATCTCGGCCGGCGTGCGGCACGAGACGTCGAGCAGCCTCGGGTTACAAACCAAAACGCTCGCCGCGCGCGCCCGCGATATCGCGACGTTGAACCGATTTCGCTCGAAAAGGAACTCCATATCCCGCGGCATCTCCTCACCGCTGGAGGTCGCCATCGAATAGAAGACCACCGCGGCCTCCTGCCCCTGGAACTTGTCGACGGTGCCGACGCGAACGTAATTGTGTCCGGCCTCCGCCAGCTTGCTCGCGATCAGACGGCGTTGCGCGTTGTAGGGCGTAACGACGATGATATCCCGCTCGTAGGCAGCCAGTCGCGAGATCCGCGCAACGACCTCCGCGGCCTCCTCGACCGAGCTGGAACTGTTGCCGGAATGTTCGACCGGTGCGAAATAAAGGCCGGCGAGGCGCCGGTCTCCCATCGCCACGTGATGCTGCGCCGCTGCGGGCGACGGGTGCAGGCGGCCTTCATACATCGCGTCGGAAACGAACGCGCAGATATCGGACTCCATCCGGTAGCTGACATCCAAGAATATTCCGCGATCCTTCGGGACGGTTCGGTCGGCGGCGAGCAGATGCTTGAGGGCCGAGTCGCCGACGTGCAGTACGTGGCTCCCCTGGCTGACTTGAGCGAGCTGCGAGGGATCCCCGAGCAAGACGACGTTGCGCGCGCACAGCGAGAGCGCAAGGGCGTCGGCGAGCGCGACTTGCCCCGCTTCGTCGATGAAAAGATAGTCGAACTGTCCTTCGAGTTCTTCACGTGCCAGCAGCCATGCCGTGCCGCCGGCGAGGTCGTAGCCTTCGCCGACGAAGCCATCGTTCGTATCGACCGAGTCGATCATCGCGATGCGAAGCTTCGAACGGAATTCGGAGCCGTCGCTGGAGGACGAATGCTTGTACCGGCCGCGAAAGCCGAGGCCCCGCTCCTGCATGCTCGATTCGACCTTGTGCAGCAGGTTATGGATCGCGGCATGACTCGTGCTGGTGACCGCGACGCGCTTGCCCGCAGCTAGCAGGTCGCAGATCACGCTGGAGCCATAGGTGCTCTTCCCGCTGCCGGGCGGCCCCTGAACGAACAGATAGCTGCCCTCGAGCGCGGCCGCGATTTTGGTAATGCCGGCCGCGTCGACCTCCGCCGGCTGAATCGGCCCGCGGGCGCCGCCGGCAAGCCGCGGAGGCCGACGCAAAAGCAGATCGTTTGCGCACGGATAGCGTCGCGAAAGGTCGCCGGCCAGAAAGGATTTTGCGATGCGTTCGATCGCGTCGCGTTGCGGCTTGGCCGTAGGCGGGCGGGGCGGAATCAGCTCCGCGATCGCGCGCGCGTCCTCGATCGAGGCGCCGGTGCGCAGCTCCAGCAGGTTGCGCTCGTCGTCGATCGAGACGATCGCGACGCTCTTGCGCGTGCGAGGATTCTCCGCGTTACCCGGCCCCATCTTGTGATGCTGTTCGGGAAACGCGTACGTGTAGATCTTACTGCGCTTGATCTCTTTTGCGGGGATGTGTTCGCACAGCCGTAGTCCGGCGATCGGCTCGCGATCGAACTCGAGGAGGTCGTCGATGTTCTCGCAGCGGTCGAAGTACGCCCACCACTGCGGTTTTGCTTCCCGCGTGTGGTACGCCAGCAGACCGCCGATTAGGTAGCGAGCGCGACGGTCATCGCTCATGCGCTCGTATTCTTCTTCGGACTTCGGCGACAGCACGTTTTCGAGGATTCGCCGCTCGAGATCGCTGCGCCGGCTCTCCTCCTCTTGCGTCTTGAGGCTCGGCGTGCTCGAGCGATGCTCGTAGAACGGGAAGCTGATCCCGAACGCAGCCGCGGCCTCCAGCCGGCGTGCCAGCAACCACTCGCGCAGGAGAAAGGTCGACCGGCAGTCGTCGCGGTTGTACGCTTCGATATCGTCGAGGATGCGTCGATCCTTTTCGAGCATCCAGCGCTCGAACATGACGATTGAGTCGTCACCCTTGCGGACTTCGGTCTCACGGGTGAGATCGTAAAAGCGCTCGAGTTTCTTTAAGCCGTAGCCGTCCTCCGAGATGACCAGAGATTGGCGGACGACCGCATAGAGGTCGACGAGCACGCCCTCGCGCAGCAGAACGTCGACTTCGTTCTCCTTGGTGCGGTGCTCTTGCGCGAGTCGCCGGAGCGCCGACTTTTCGTAGTTCGCATAATGGTAGACGTGCAGCGATGGGTAGCGCGCGCGGCGCTCCATTAGGAATTCGATGAAGGACTCGAACGCGACTCTCTCGTCGGCGCGCGTGGTTCCCCAGAACGCTCGAAACGGGTGTTCGTCGTCGGGCATCCAGCAGCCGAAAAGGTATTCGAGGCCGCGGCCGGGCTCGTAAAGTGGGTCACCCTCCATATCGAAGAAGACGTCACCTGCTGACGGCGGGGGGAGCAGCGAGAAGCCGAGCGGAGGCTCGTGCTCGAGCAGTTCGTAGATCGGGCGGCGGCTTTCACGGCCGCGTACCTGAAGCTCCGCCTGCCGCCGCAGCTTGATAAAGGTTTCGGGATTCATCCCCGTGGGGCGCCGCTCGCCGGTGGCCGTCGCGAGCTCGGAAACTCGCGTGATGCCGTTGTGTTCGAACTTAGCGATCTGGTCGCGGCGCATCCAGGCCACGAGGCTTAGATGGTCGTCGCTCTCGCGTTGCGCCGCGCACGCGCGTCTCCACGCGCAGTCCGAGCAGTGCCGGCATCTGTGGGGATACTGCCGGGGCAGCTCGATTTGCTCGAGGGCCGGGTCGCCGGCAAAATCTAAAAACGCATGTTTGAGGTGGCGGTAATACGCCATGTAGTCGTTGATGCGGAAGCGATCTTCGGTGCCATCACCGAAAACGACGTGGCCGAATTCCGGGATGTGCCCCTGTAGTCGCGCGAGATGCTCGCTGTAATTACAGAGCTGCACCAAGTAGTAGGCTTTGGGTGCCAGCGCCAACTTCGTGTCGACGACCTCGTAGCCGTAAGCGCCTAGATCCGACGGTGTCGAAACGCGGCGTAAGAAGTCCGCGTGGCCGATGAACAGGCCGTCAAAGAACGTCGCCTGGTAGATGACGCGCTTACCTTTGCGCATCTCTTCGAGCGTCCGCCGCTCGGCTTGATGGTAGGCTTCGATGCCTGCTTCGGAGCGTTCGAACTCAACGACCTCGCCCGGATAACGCTCCAGCAAGCCGGCCAGGTGCCGGCGTTCGTGCTCGTCCCCCTTGCGGCGAACCAGCGCAGAGCGCTCGTCATCGTCATCCGGGCGCCGCAGGCGTTTGCGCGCCACGAGTGCTTCGAGCTCGGTCAACCGCTTGCACTCGAGGTAGTCGTTGAGATCGCTTGCAGAGTAAATGAACCGCCCGTCGAGGCGTTGCATGCAAGAGATTATCTCATGCGGGTGCAAGACGCACGGCTTGAACAAGAACGAGCTGCGCGGCGCGCTGCGATTCGTCGTCGCACTCGGTATCGTCAATCTCTTCGCAGACATGACGTACGAGGGAGCACGCGGCGTGTCCGGTGCCTTCTTGGGACACCTCGGCGCCAACGGTGCAATGGTCGGTGCGGTCGCCGGAGGCGGAGAGCTGGCCGGTTATCTCATCCGCTCGGTCAGCGGTGCCGTGGCAGATCGTACCGGACGCTACTGGATCAATGTCTGGGTCGGCTACGCGATCAACATGCTGTGCGTTCCGGCGCTTGCTTTTGCAGGGAGTTGGCCGGCCGCCGCGGGCCTGCTCGTGGGCGAGCGCATCGGGCGAGGTATCCGAAAACCGGTTACCGCGGTGATACTTTCGGAGGCCGGCCGCCGGCTCGGCCGCGGCCGCGTCTTCGGGCTGAATGAATTGCTCGATCAGATCGGAGCGACCGCAGGTCCGCTCATCGTCGCCTATGCGGTGACGCGCGGGGGGTATCGAACCGGGTTCGGCGTGCTGATCGTTCCCGCATTGCTTACACTCGCGGCCCTTGGCGTTGCAGCGTCGCGGGGAAGCCGGCTCGTTCCTCATGACGAGCCCGAACCGCAGGGTTCGTCGGCCGGCGATCGCGCCACGCTGCTACGCTACGCCGCCGGAGGCGCGCTCTTTGCCGCCGGCTACGTCGATTTCGCTCTGATTTCCTATCATTTTTCGACGGCCGGGATCATGCCGGTCGCGGCGATTTCCGTCGCCTTTGCACTCGCGATGGCCGTTGGCGCGGTCGTCTCTCCGGTCGCCGGGCATCTCTTCGACCGCTTCGGCAAACCGGTAATCGCCGTCGCGCTGGCGGTAACCGCGGCGGCCGTCCCGCTGGCATTTCTGGGACGAGGCTCGCTCGCCGTTGCCGGGGCGACGGTATGGGGTGTCGGTACCGCCGTGCAGGACGCGCTCTTGCTGGCGCTGGTCGCCACCGTACTGGCGCGACGAAAGAAAGCGACCGTCTTCGGCCTCTACGACCTTGCGTTCGGCGTCGCGTGGTTTGCAGGCAGCGTCGTCAGCGGCATCCTCCTCGACCGATCGATCACCGCGCTCATTGCGTTCTCGATGCTCCTGCAGGTTGCAGCGATCCCCTTCTTCATTTTTGGGAAAGACCCGGTACAGGCCAGGACGTGACCGGCAAGACGCTGAAAAATTTTGCGCTGATGAGTGCCTGGCGATCCGCGACCGTAACCTCGGTCATCGTATCGCTGACGATTGCGGCGGGATGCACCAGCCGGTCCGGCTCCAGTCTCGCGCCGTCCGCTCCTTTAGCGTTGCGGCACTACATTACGCACGTCGTCGTGATCGTTCAGGAGAATCGCAGCTTCGATAATCTGTTCAGCGGCTTTGCGGGTGCCGACGCGCCGCGCTTCGGCTACGACGGCCGCCGGCGGATTGCGCTGCACCCTATCCCGCTCGAGGATCCCGGTAATATCGAAAACAACTGGCGCGACGCGATCGCCGGCTGGAATAACGCAAAGATGGACGGCTTTGCGAGCGAGCATTTTTACGGCGGCCCACTCGATTATGCGTACGCGGTCGTCCCGCGGGCCGAGACGGCCCCGTACTGGGCGATGGCCAAGCAGTACGTTCTCGCCGACCACATGTTTCCAATGGAGTTCGGCCCCAGCTTCACGGCGCACCTCAGTTTGATCGCCGCAAATACGACGATTGCGCCGGCGCCCATCGCTGAGGTCGATGCGCCCGCGCGCTACCCGTGGGGATGCGACGCGCCGCCGGGCACCGGTTCCTTCACGCTCGATGCCCGGCGAATCGAGAAGTTCAACGGGCCGTCTCCGTGCTTCTCGAAGCTGGCGACGATCGCCGACCAGCTCAACGGCGCCGGGCTTTCGTGGAGCTACTATGCCGCTCCGTTGAGCAAGATCGGGGGCAAGGTGTGGTCGGAGTTCGATTCGATCCGAGCCATCCGCTACAGCGGTTACTGGAAGAATGTAAAATCGCCGCAGACTCGGATTCTGCGCGACGTCCAGGCCGGCAGCCTCGCGGACGTCTCTTGGGTGACGCCGGACTGGCAGGACTCAGATCACACGGGCAGCGGGTACGACTCCGGTCCCTCGTGGGTGGCCTCGATCGTCAACGCGATCGGCCGCAGCCCGTACTGGAGCACGACGGCCATTGTCGTCCTCTGGGACGACTGGGGCGGCTGGTACGACAACGTGCCTCCGCCGCAGCTCGATTTTCGCGGGCTCGGCATTCGGGTACCATGCATTATCATTTCACCGTATGCACGCATCGCTAAAGGTGCTCGTTCCGGGTACGTCTCGCACACGCAGTACGAGTTCGGCAGCATCCTGAAGTTCGTCGAAGAGGTCTTTAACCTGCAGCCGATCGGTTCGCCGGCGAGCGGCTATACCGACACGCGGGCCGCAAGCATTCTCGACAGCTTCGACTTTACGCAGGCACCGCGGCGTTTCAGCCCCATACCGGCGCGCTATTCGGCCTCTCGTTTTCTCAACGAACGTCCCTCTTTCGTCGCCCCCGACAATGACTGAGCGCAAGCGGGCCGGCTCCGGCCAACGAGCGACGACCGGGACGACGTCCGATGCGCTGCTCGCGGCCGAGCGTTTGCGCGACGATTTCCGAACGATCGCCGAGGCTATGCCGCAGTTGGTCTGGACGGCCGGCGGCGACGGAAAGATCGATTACTTCAATCAGCGCTGGATCGACTACACCGGGGTCGACCTCGACGAATTCCGCCGCCGCGGAGAGTATGTCGGCATCGTGCACGGCGACGACGTCGACGAAACGTGGAACCGGTGGACCGAAGCGATCGAGTCGGGCACTCCGTACGAAGGAGAGTTTCGTCTGCGTCGCGGCGCCGACGGCGGTTATCGCTGGTTTCTCTGCCGTGCCGTCCCGCTCTTCGCGCAGGACGGCAAGGTCTCGCGGTGGATCGGTACGGCAACCGACGTCGACGCGCAGAGGCGGGCGCGCGATAGTTTGAGCTTCATGGTTCAGGCGGGCAACGTGCTGGCCGCCCCCAGCGAAGCCGACGAGATATGTAAGGCGTTGGCGCGTGTGGCGATCGAGCGTTTTGCCGACTGGTGTTTCGTGACGTTAGCCGAGGGCGACGCGTTCGATACGATTGCCTTCGAACATCGCGATCGGGATCGCGTCGTATTCGTGCAGCAATATCGCGATCGCTATCCACCTCGCCCCGGCGATGCGCTGTTTGCTTCGATCGAGGAGAACCGGCCTGCGCTCTTCGAGCGCATAACCGACGATCAGCTCGTGGCGGGTGCGCGTGACGAGGAACACCTGCGCCTGCTGCGCTCGCTGGAAATGCGCTCGTGCATGATCATCCCTTTGGCAACGCTCGAAGGCAAGGTGTTAGGGGCGCTGACGATGATCTCGGCCGAATCCGGGCGCCTTTTCGATGGAAGCGACCTCGAAATCGCCGGCGCGATCGCTACGCGCGCCGCGACCGCGATCGCAAACACCCGTATGCTCAAGGCCGAACGGCGTATCGCCGAGCAGCTGCGCTTTACCAGTCGCGTCAACAAGCTGTTCTTCGAGAGTCCGGCTCCCTGGAAGGCGATGAGCCGCGTCGCAAAGATGATCGCGCTCGAAATTGCCGACGCCGGCGCGATCCTTCGCGTGCGGGACGACGCGCTGCGTACCGAAGTCATGGTGCATCGCAAGCCCAAGGTCAACGCGATCGTCGCGGCGCTGCGGGGGAAGCGCATCCTGCGCCTCGCGCCGGAGCGCGACCTTGTCGAGCGGCTGAGACGGCGAGAGACCGTCGTATTCCGTGACGAGCAGCCGGGCTTCATGCGAGAGCGCGCCTGGCCATACCTTTCCGACGAGATCGATGCGCTTTCGGTGAGGTCGAGCGTGATCGTTCCGCTCTACGCGGGTAAGACGACGTACGGCGCGCTGGTCGCATACTATTCCGACCGGCCATTTGAGCCCGACGACGTCGTGCTGCTCGAAGAGATAGCGGCGCGCGCCTCGGTGGCGGTCGAGCAGGTCGAAACGCTCGAGCGCGAACGTAAGATCGCGACGACGCTCCAGCAGGCATCTCTTCCGACGTTGATACCACGAGTTGAGAATTTGCGGTTTGACGCCGTTTATTCGCCTGCAGGCGACGAAGGCGACGTCGGCGGCGATTGGTACGACGCGATCGAACTCGATGACGGTTCGGTCGTGGTGAGCGTCGGCGACGTAACCGGCCGCGGAATCCAGGCCGCCGCAATAATGAGCAAGGTTAGACACGCGATGGGCATGGCGCCGCTGCACGAGAGCGACCCCACCAAGATTCTCGATTCGGCGGAGTGGTTTTTGCGAAAGCGCTACCCGGATGCGATCGTCACGGCCTTTGTGGCGATCGTCAGCCCCGATCGGCGCACGATCCGCTTCGCCAACGCCGGACATCCGCGGCCGCTGCTTTGGAGAGACGGCGCGTCGATCGAACTGCAGGCTTCGGGACTTCCGCTGGGCCTGCGCAGCTTCGCAGCGGCCGAGAAAAGCGTCTCGATGGAATTGCGTGACGGCGACGTGATCATGCTCTTCACCGATGGGCTGATCGAAGCGACGCGCAACTTGAGCGAGGGGGAGCGCTTGCTGCGCGAGGTCGTTAACAGCGGCGTTCTGTCCGCCTCGGTTGCTCCCGCAAAGCTCGTCGCGCGCGCGTGCTTGCCGCCACACGTTCACGATGACGTTGCGATTCTGAGCGTGTCGATCGGCCGGCCGCCGGCCTGGACGTTCGCCGCGGAGGATGCGCGGGCGGCGGTTGACGCGCGAGCGCAATTCGTCCAGTTTCTCCATCAAGCTGGGCAGGACGACGACCTCGTCGATCGGACGGAGCTGGTCTTCGGCGAGCTGCTCGGTAACGTCGTTCGCCACGCTCCTGGTCCGGTCGAGGTTTCGTTCGACGCCGGCGGCGAGTCCGCCACCCTGCACGTCATCGACTCCGGCTCGGCCTTCAGTCTAACGCAGGCGCACTTGCCCGATGACGACTTCGCCGAGCTGGGACGGGGGCTGTTCATCGTCCAACAGTTGGCCGCCCGCATGCGCATGAAGCACATTCCCAACTGCGGCAATCACATCAGCGTCGAGCTCTAAGCGGTCGGCCGGCCGCCCATCTCGCTGCGCAAAAGGCGCGTCCCTGGCATTTCTTATTTTAAGGGCGTAAACTCTGGGCATGGAACTACCGCTCCAGATTACCTACCGGGGAGTCAGCCCATCGGGCGCGCTTCGCCGGCTCATTCACAAAGAGGGTGCGAAGCTCGAGCATTTCTTCGCAAGGATCACGAGCTGTCGGGTCCTTGTCGAGCGGGAGCCGCGTCATATGCGCGAAGCCGCGCCGTTTCGCGTGCGCATCGACCTCGGCGTGCCCGGCAACGAACTCTTGACAGATACACTGGAAAGGGATTCCAGGGTCGCCGTCCGCGATGCGTTTCGCCGGGCTCGGCGCCGGCTGCAGGACTACGCAACGCGGCTGAAGGGAACGTAAACCTTCAGGCCCTAGAGCTTAACGGTCACCCCGCGTCGCGCCACGGCGGCCGCAAATCCGCCCGCGTGAAGCGCGCCCGCCAAGCCCTGGGCACCCGCCGGCTCCGCGTGGACGAGGTAGATCTGGGTAGAACTCGAGCGCAGGAGCGCGAGCCACCGCAAGATCTCGTCCTGCCCGGCGTGCGCACTGAAACCCGAAAGCGGAACGATCGCGCTGCGTACGCAAAGTTCGTCGCCCAAAATGCGGATGGTCCGCGCCCCGTCGATCAGCAGTCGCCCCGGTGTTCCCGTAACTTGGTAACCGGGGAAGACGATCGTCGCGTGCGGATTCGAGAGATGCCGGTGTAAATGGTAGAGGATACGCCCGCCGCTGGCCATGCCGCTGGACGCGAGAATGATCGCGGGTCCGTGCAGCGAGTTCAGCCGGCGCGATTCCTCGTTGGTGACGTGAATCGTCAGGTTCCGGCAGCCGAACGGGGCGTCCGGCCGCTCGGGAATTTGCCGGTAGGCCTCGCGGTGGTGTTCGAAAACCGCGTCGACCTTGATTGCCATGGGGCTGTCGAGGTGAACTCCCACCTGCGCGATCGTTGGATCATCTCCCTGAAGGCGTCCGATCGTGAAGAGCAGATCTTGCGCGCGTTCGACCGCGAAGGTTGGGATAACGATCGGGCCGCCGCGTGCGATTCCGCTGAGAAGCGTCGCTTTGAATGCGTCGAGCGTATCGGATGGATGCGGCCGGTCGCCGTAGGTTGCTTCGCATACGACGGTATCCGCGCCGTCGAGCGGTGCCGGATCGTAGAGCAGCGCGGAGTTGTACCGGCCGAGATCCCCGGAGAAGATCGCGCGGCGTCCGCCGGTTCGAAGCTCAACGAAGGCCGCCCCGATGATGTGGCCCGCGTAGTGGTAGCGCAGCGTTGCGCCGCAAAGATTGAAATCGGTCTCGAGCGGCACCCGCTTGATTTGCGAAAGCGCTTCTGCGACGTCGCGCTCGGTAAAAAAAGGCGTGAGATTATGCGACCGCTCGCGGTGAAATCCGCGGTCGTGCATGTGCCGCTGGAGGTGCGCCGCGTCTTCGAGAACGATCGCCGCCACGTCGGCGGTCGCGGGCGTACAATAGATCGGGCCTTTGAAGCCGTCGCGCACGAGCTTTGGAAGATATCCGATGTGGTCGAGGTGGCCGTGCGTGATGACGACGCCGTCCATCTCGGCGGCGGGGACCGGTAAAGGAGCGTGGTTGAGCGCTTCGACCTGGGGCGGCCCTTGAAAGAGCCCGCAATCGACGAATAGATGACGGCCGTCGATGGTGACGAGGTGCTTGCTGCCGGTGACGGTTCCGGCCGCGCCGACGAAGGTCAGCTCAGCCACGTCATCACGCTCGAGAAGGCAATCGCACTTGGGCGTCCTGCGCCGGCATACTGCTCCGCGCAGCGGTCGATCAGCGCGTCGGGGTCGGTATCCTCGATCAAGACGGCGCCCGTCGCCTTTCCGAAAAGGCGCGCGATTGCCTTAAACTCGTTCGAGATTCCACCCGAATCCCGCAGGACGCCGATGAGCTTTCCTTCGTCGAAGGCGATGGAGAACTCGCCGAGCGTTCCGCTGCGTCCGCCGATGAAGATCACAAAGTCGGAGCTGTGGATGTTGTCGACTTCACGCCCCATGAGTCCGGAGCCGGTGAAGACGATCGCGGTGTAGGGCTCGAGCGGCGATTCGTAGAGGCCGACGTGCTCTTCGCGAGAGTGCGCGGGCGAGACTCCCAAACTCTGGCCGCCCGCCTCGTGCGCGCCTAAGACGGCCGCGTGAGGAAGCCCCGGGCTGGCCCCGGTAACGATCAGCGCGCCGCGGCGAGCGATATTGCGCCCCAGCCGTTGGGCCAACCCAAGCTCACCGCTGGTCAGAACGCCGCCGGCGGAGCCCATGACCCCGATCTGTAGTTTCACGGCGGCGTAGGTTCGCCGCCCAAAGCATTCTCCCACCTAGCGAGCCCGAACTCAGAGTTTTGGGTAAGAGAAGTCTCTCGCCGTCGCGCAAAGGGCGGCAAGGGAGAAAGGCCACGAGCCATGCGCTCCATCATACTCATCCTCATCGCTCTCGCGCTAACCGCGCCAAGAGCATTTGCAGCGGGCGATCCGTATGCAGATATCAGCACGATGCGCGTAGCGTTTTCACACGTCCGGTCGGTCGTCGCCGTCCAGCGTTACAGCTCCGGCGAGTTCGCGACCGTTGAGTACGCCTCACCCAATCGCTATCACGTGACGATGCGTACGTCGCAAATCGTGCTGGCGGGCAACGTCGAATACGATAAACGAGTCGGCGGCGTTTGGAAACGTTCGCCGAACGGCGCCCAGCATCAGGCGCTGCTTTCGGCGGCGTGGAACCTCGCCGGACCGCCGAGCGCCGACGTTCACAAGCTTTTTACGATTACGTCCCTCGGCAGCAAGAGGATCGACCGTACCACGCTACGCGGCTACCTGCTCCACGATGCAGCAGGCGCATACGACGCGACGGTCTGGATCGGGCCAACCTATCTGCCCGTATTCGCGTCCATCCAACTGCCGGATCAAACGATCAAAGTCCACTACATCAACTACAATGCCTCGGTCGACGTTGCGTTGCCCGAGCAGCCGAAAATCGACGAGACTACGGTCGGCGACCGTTCGCCGTAACCGAAATGGAGAGGCCGTCGAACGACGTCGACAGCACGACGAGCGTAACGATGTGGACCGCGGCCGGCTCCAAGTGATTGAGAAGCGCCTCGAGGTGCGCGACGTCGGGCACGACCGCTTGGGCGATGAACGAGAATTCGCCCGTAACGCGATGGCACGCGAGGATCTCGGGGCGCTCGCCGGCGACCTTGACGAAACGCGCATCTGGTCCGTTCGGGCGGGCCAAGATGAACGCCATGACCGGGTAGCCTAACTTCGCCGCAGACAGGCGCACCGAATAACCCTCGATGACGCCGACTTGTTCGAGGCGCCGAACTCTCTCCGATACGCTGGTCGCCGATAGCCCGACGGCTTTGCCGATCTCCGCGAAGGATCCGCGGCCGTTTTTTTGCAGCTCGCCGAGAATCGAGCAATCGACGCGGTCGAGGGCGTGAAAACCAGGGCCCTGCGCCAAAGTCCCCTCCTATTCCAAGGCGAAAGCCCAATTTCGCACAAGCTCTCTTCTGTTCCCGGCCCTGCGGCGATGGTACGCTGCAAGGGCATGGCCGATTGTACTCTGGTCACGTGCGCCCTCGTGCCCGATCTCGATCCGGACGACCGGCTTCTGCAGCGGGAGATGCAGCGGCGCGGTCTCGACGTTTCGGTCGAAGTCTGGAGCGAGCCGCAGACTGACTGGAGCGCTTCAACCCTGTGCGTACTGCGTTCGACCTGGGACTACCACGTTCGCTACGACGAGTTCGTTTCGTGGATCGATCGAGCATCGGCGGTTACCCGGCTCCAGAACGGCCCGCACCTTCTTAAGTGGAACGCCGACAAGTCGTACCTGCGGGCTCTGCAAGAGCGCGGGGTGCCGATCGTTCCGACCGCGTGGGTCGCGCGCGGAGAGCGATGCAGCCTGGCGACGCTCGCCGAGATGCGCGGCTGGCGCGATCTCGTGCTCAAGCCGGCGAAGGGCCTGGCCGGGCACGGTGTCTCGCTGGTGCGTCGCGGTGCGAAGTCGTTTGCGGCGGCGCAGGCGAGGCTCGATCACCTCGCCCAAACGTGCGACATGCTGATACAGCCCTACTTAGAGGGTGTATTCGCCTACGGCGAGCGGGCGCTGATCTTTATCGACGGCCATTACTCGCACGCCATCGTGAAGAAGCCCTTCGACACGCTCTTGGCAATTAGCGACACGGACTCATCGCTCGTCGAGGCGACCGGCGACGAGATCGCGATCGCCTTGAAGGCACTCGACGCGGTCCCGGCTCCGACACTGTACGCGCGGGTCGACCTGCTGCGCGACGACGACGACAACGTCTGCGTCAGCGAGCTCGAACTCATCGAGCCCGCGCTCTATTTCGGCGTTCACGAGCCGGCCCGCGCCGCGCTCGCCGACGCCGTTATCCGACAACTTGCTGCTTTTACGGAGGCTCTATCGTGAGAAAATGTCGTCTTGATTTGATTCGGTACGCCCTATCCGCCGGCGCCGGCTGCGCTATTCTTGCCGGATGCTCGACAGCCTCGAGCCCCGTACCGCAGCGTCCGGCGCTCGCCGGCGCAACGCGCGTTTTGGGCCACTTGAACCGCGCCTCGTCGTGGGTGCTTCCCGAGGCAAAGAAGCAGGCTCTATTGTACGTCTCGGATCTCGAGGCGCAAGAGGTCTTCATTTATACGTATCGCGCCAAGAAGCTGGTGGGCACGCTGAGCGGATTCTTCAATCCGGAGGGCTTGTGCGTCGATAAAAAAGGCAACGTCTGGGTGACCAACGATACGAGCGACGGCAATCACCAAGTCATCGAGTACGCGCACGGCGCAACGACGCCCTTGCAGACGTTGAACGATCCGGACGGCCGAGTCAACGGCTGCGCCGTCAACCCGGTCACGGGCGATCTGGCGGTCACGAACTTTTGGGGAGCCACGGAGCGCGCGGGGGGCGTTTCGATCTATCGGCACGGCAGCGGATCGCCGGTGTCCTACACGGATCCGAGCATCTACTACTACTACTATTGCGGCTACGACGATAAGGGCGATCTCTTCGTCGACGGGCTCAGCTACGGGAGCGAAACAGGCTTCGCCGAGTTGCCCGCCGGAGGCAAATCGTTCGTCGATATCGCGCTCCCGGAGACGATCTACCTTCCCGGCGGCGTGCAGTGGGACGGCCAATACATGGCCGTCGGCGATCAGGTTGCGGTCAAGCACAATTTTCAGAGCGTCATCTATCAGTTCGCGATCAGCGGGAGCGGCGGCACCGAAGTTGGCATGACGATCTTGAACGGCGCAAATGAGGTCGCGCAATTCTGGCTGCCTCGCGTTGGGAAAGGGAAGAAGAGCCGAGCCACGCACGTCATTGGTCCCAACGGTGACGGCATGAACACGTTGATCTGGTCGTATCCCAACGCCGGCAATCCGGTAAGGACGTACTCCGGGGAACAAGACCCGACCGGAGCTACGCTCAGCACGGCGAAGCGCTAAGTTCGAGGGGGCGGCCGCTCGCCGCGAAGAAGTTGCCGCTATGAGAATCTCGATCGCGGCTGCAGCCGCCCTCTCACTCGTTCTGACCGCGCCGCACGCCGGCGCTGCGCAGACCGCATCGCTGGATCTGCTGAGTCGCGCCGTCGACCCGAATCCGGCGCTCAATTCCTACACCGCGTCGGTCCAGCTTTCGGCGACGCTGCACGTGCTGATTCCGGTCCACAAAAACTTCAGCGGCACCGTCTACTATCTTCGCCCGAGGCGCAAGATCGAGTTCGAAAACGTCTCCGGCGCGTTGAGCCGCTTCAAGGATCTCGCGTCGCAGACGCCCAGCTACGAGCAGGCGATGAAGGAGTACACGATCGCACCGCTGCAGGACAACGGCACGATTTCGACCTACTCGGCGGTTCCGAAGAAGCCGGGCGGCCGGGTGAAGAGCATCACGCTGACGGTCACCGACGCGACGTCATTGATCGCTCGTGCGCAGTGGGCATATTCAAACGGCGGATCGCTGAGTTTCGATCAGAACTATACGAACGTGGGTCAATACCGGCTGCCGGCCAAGACGAATATTGCCGCCCGCTTTCCCGGATACAGCGTCGACGGAACGCTGACGTTTGCGACGTACCGGCCGAATTCGACGGTCTCGCCCTCGGTTTTCGCCTCGCCGAATCCTTCGTAAAGCCCGGCTGCAACCTTTTGCCCCGCTGCGCGATTGCGGCAGACATGAACGACGTTAGAGAACTCGTCCGCAAAGCGTCGCCGGGCGGCCGCCCACAGCCGCTGGCATATCGCGATAAGAGGCTCTGGGTGGGCGCTTGGGATACCGATAGAATCTACGCGGTCGATCCGGCGACGTGGAAGGTCGTCGATGAAGTCGAGGCGCCCGGCAGACCGTACGGGATGGCGGTGCTTGGTGACGAGATTCGCGTCGTGGTCTCGATTGGCGCCGACGACGACCGTTATTTCTACCGGTTCGTACCGGGCAAGGGATTCGACGACGCGAGCAAGACGCCGTGCCCCGACTTTACCGGTTCGCACTTGGCGGCTCACAACGGCACCCTCTATCTCTTGCAGATGGGTTTGCGGCGCATCCTTGCGTTCGACGAACGCGGAGCGATCGCGCGAGAGATCCCGCTGCCGACGCGTTGCGGCGGAATCGGCGTCCGCGACGGAGACTTCTACATGATCTCCGCTGACGAAGAGTTCGACAACCTCACGCTTGCAACGCTCGACGTGGGGCTCCCCTCGCCGCAGGCGGTTCCGATAGCGGTGCTCAATCCCGAGGCGCGCGCGCTGACGTTTGACGGCAAAGCCTGGTGGACGAGTTACCGCGAGCAGAACGAGATCGTCTCATTCGAGATCTGAAGCCCCAGGAGCCTACCGGGTCCTAGAGTCCCAGCATCGCGCCGACGAATGCCGCATCGAGCGTATCGAGGTTCGTAATCGTGCGCGCGGCCAGCGAAAGCGTTTGCGCGTCCGGCGCGAACTCGCGATTCGGAACGGCGATGACGCGCATTCCGGCGTTGTAAGCCGAGCGAATGCCGTTCGCCGAATCTTCGACGGCTGCAGCAAGATCCGGCGGCGTTTTCAGCAACTCGAGCGCACGCAGGTAGACGTCCGGCGCGGGCTTTCCGCGGGCGACCTCGTCGGCCGAGACCACGACGGCGAAGCGTTCGCGCCAGCCGGTCCGAGCGAGAATCGCGTTTGCGACCGGCAGCGCTGCCGAGGTCGCGAGCCCGAGCCGAAATGCTCGGCCGAGACGATCGAGCGCCTCGCTTGCCCCGGGCAGCACGGGGACGTTTTCTAAGCGCGCGATTACGCCGGCGATCACCGCGTCGGCGATTGCGGACTCGTCGAGCGCGACGCCGAGATCGGCGCGGATGTAGCGTGCCCATTCGTTGGTGCGCATGCCGATCATCGTTGCCTGAGCACCGTCTTGCCAGCGCCCGCCCTGGGCGATGACGAAGTCGCGGCGCACGTCCCGCCAGACTTGCTCGGTCTCGACGAGCGTCCCGTCGAGATCGAAGACCACGCTAATCACCTACTGAGTCTCCGGCTGAACTTGCGCCTGCAAGACCACCGACTGCGGAACGCCAAGCGAGATGTTCTCCTTTCGGAACGCCTCGCTCACGCGCTGGTTGATCTCGCGGGTGAGTGCCGCCTTCTGCGCAGGCAACGTCTTAATCCAGGCGCGCAGTACGATGCCGGCGTGTGAAACCGCGTCGACGCCGAGCATTTGCGGCGGTTCGACGATGGTCTTGTTCCAGCCGGGGTCTGCCGCGATCTGGTCGAGGGTTGCCGTCAAAACTTCGATGGCTCGCGTGATGTCGCTCGAGGCAGCAACCGCGACGCGGTAGTCGATTCGCGACCACAGGCGCGTCTGATTTTCGACCGCGACGACCGAGCTGTTGGGGATCGTGACCAGCCGGCCGTCGTCGGTGCGCAGTCGCGTGATCCGTAGGGTCAAGTCTTCGACGTTACCGCTGAAGCCGTTGATCGTGACGACGTCGCCGATCGCAAACTGATCCTCGGCGAGAATCAAGAAGCCGTTGAGATAGTCTTTGATGAGGCTCTGCGTCGCAAACGAGAGCGCGAAGGCGATCACCGCGCCGATCGTTAGAACCGAGGCTGGGGAAATGGAAAGTACGGAGAGGGTGGCGAGGATCGCGATCGCCCAGAGAACGATCGACTTGAGGTTCTCGATTGCCCGTACGACGGTCGGGCGCCGAAGCGTCAAGCGCGCGCGTTCACCAGGAGTCGCAAAGAGGCTCGATTCCCAGTTGTCGGCAACGCGGACGATGGCGACGTTGAGCAAGCGATCCAAGAGGGCAAGGATCAGCCAAACCACGACGACACGGATCGATCGTGTCGTCAGCTGGTTGGCGAGCGCGTGCGTCGACGGGAGGATGCCGAGCACCCAAAGGACGATCACGGCCCACATCGCCAGCAGCGCCGCGCTCGACAGGCGCAGTCCTCCCGAAACGATCGATCGCTCGATGCGCAGATTTTTGGCGCCTGCAGAGTCGCTGGTTTCGTGCGGATCGACCGATTCGGCGGCAGCGTCGAGCACATCGTTGCGGCGGCGCAAGCGCCGGCGAAGTACGATCAGAAGCACTGTGGCGAGAAGGCCGCCGAGAATAACGAAGGGCAGTCTGCGAAGCTGCGAAGCAAAATACTGCGGCTCCGCCGTCAACAGGGCCCGCCCGAGTGCGGCTTCGAGCACGCCCTGCCACTGCACCGCCAGATCGTTCTTCGACATCGAGTTCAGCGTGGCGTCGGGCTCGGTCAGCGTCATGATCGGCGCCACTTCGCGCCTCGAGCCGTCCGTTGCATAGAGCGTCGGATAGCCGTTCTCGCTGCCGATGCTCACTTTGAAGGTCTTAGGATCGAAGTGCGATGCCGGCCTATTTCCCAGGCTTACCGCCGCGGGTACGATGCGCTGCAAATTGTCGTTGATCGTATCGACACGCTGCACGATCGGTGGGACGGGGGCGTCGGCGGGCGCTGCCGGCGCTGCAACCACGAAGAGGCGCTGACCTTCGAAAAAAATCGGCGCGGTATCGAGATTGTTGACCCGTTTGATCGGAAATCCCCACGGTGACGCCGTCGCGGTGTAGCCCGGGATTCCAAGCGGCACCCCCGGCACTTGCGCGAGCACTGGGGCGCCCGTGACTGCGGCCAGCACGAAGAAAAGCTTCAGCACCGAGTCCGTGCACTTCGCGAACGAACCGTAGTCGCCTCGATCTTTTCGTCGCGCGCAGCGACCGTGCTTGTCCCAGAGAGTTGCACGGAAAGGGGGACCATGTGCAGACGGTCCCCCCTCGTTGTTGCGACTGTCACTTTGACGGAGCTAACCGTACCATGCAAAGCTGAAGGCTTCCTTAAGTGCGGAGGTTAGTTCGTATGAAATTGCGTGGTCATTCTGAGGCGATTCTCAGGAGGGGGCGCAGGCCGCGCACTGCCCTTCGAAGGTTATTCGTTCGCTCTTAATGTTGAAACCGTGCCGCAACCCGAGCAACTTGAGCGTACGTGCGGGAATTGCGTAGGCTACATCTTCGATTCCGCCGCAGTGCGTGCAGCGAAAGTGAGCGTGCCGCGGTCCCGCCGGCTCGTAGGTCGCGGCGTCTGCGCCGGGAAGGTGGAGCTCGGAGACCAGTCCAAGGTCGCGCAGGCGCTCGAGGCCCCGATAGACGGTAGAGAATCCGATGCCTGGCCTGCGCTTGAGAGCCTTTGCAAAGATTTGCGAAGAAGTAAGGTGGCGCCCGATCCCGCTCTCGGCAACGATGTCGTAAATCAGCCGGTAATTTTTCGGCAGCGACCCCTGCACGGATGGCGCCATAATGTCCCCCATCATCTCGTCCTTTTCCGTCGCCGTCTGCCTATTGACGGCGGCAGCTTGCGGCAGTATCCTGCCCATTATGAGAGTGACATTCACTTTCAAAGCCTCCGCCCACGGGACCTTCGACCGCACCCCGCCGTCTAGCACTCGAACGCCTACCTGCCCGCGAGATCCGTGACGGGCTGGGCGCAGCGGATTACTTATCACTTTTTCTTGGATCGGAGAAGTTAGAAAAAAATGGAAAATACGATCGTCGAGCTGTCGGAAGCCGATCAGGGCTGTCCAGTAAAGCACGTACCCCTCCGGCCGAGAGTCAACATCGATTGGTTCCCCGAACTCTTGGATCTTTCGGTGCTGCAGCGGCCGTCTGCGCTCTCCGACCCAATGGGTCCCGATTTTAATTACGCGCGTGAGTTCAACAGCCTCGATCTCAAAGCGGTCAAGGATGATCTCGTCGCATTGATGACCACGTCGCAAGACTGGTGGCCGGCCGACTACGGTCACTACGGCCCGCTCTTCATTCGTATGGCGTGGCACGCTGCCGGGACGTATCGCATCGGCGACGGGCGCGGCGGCGCCGGTTCGGGAGAGCAGCGCTTCGCGCCGCTCAACAGCTGGCCGGACAATGCGAACCTCGATAAGGCGCGCCTGTTGCTCTGGCCGCTCAAGCAGAAATATGGGCGGAAGATCTCGTGGGCCGATCTCATGGTGCTTGCCGGCAACTGCGCTCTCGAGTCGATGGGATTCGGCACGTTCGGATTTGGCGGCGGGCGCGTCGATGCATGGGAACCCGACGAAAACATTTACTGGGGGCCGGAAGATACGTGGCTCGCCGATAAGCGCTACAGCGGCGAACGCGAGCTCGAGAAGCCGCTCGCCGCCGTGCAGATGGGCCTGATCTACGTGAACCCGGAAGGCCCCAACGGCGAGCCCGATCCGCTTGCCGCGGCGGTCGACATTCGCGAAACCTTCGGCCGGATGGCGATGAACGATGTCGAGACGGTCGCCCTGATCGCCGGCGGCCATACGTTCGGCAAAGCGCACGGCGCGGCCGATCCGGGACAGTACGTTGGTTTTGGGCCCGCCGGTGCCGGCATCGAAGAGCAGAATCTCGGCTGGCGCAACTCGTTCGGCAGCGGTTCCGGCGACGACGCGATCACGAGCGGGCTCGAAGGCGCGTGGACTGCGACGCCGACGCGTTGGAATAACGAATACTTCAACAATCTCTTCAACTACGAATGGGAACTTACGAAGAGTCCCGCCGGCGGTTATCAGTGGACGCCGAAGGACGGCGCCGGCGCTGACACGGTTCCAGGCGCGCACGATTCGTCGAAGCGGCACGCCCCGATCATGTTCACGACGGACCTTTCGCTCAAGGTCGACCCCGTTTACGGGCCGATCTCAAAGCGTTTCCACGAAAATCCCCAAGAGTTTGCCGACGCCTTTGCCAAGGCGTGGTACAAGCTGACGCACCGCGACATGGGGCCCATTTCGCGCTATCTCGGGCCGGAGGTGCCCGCCGAACCGCAGATCTGGCAAGATCCGGTTCCCGCAGCCGATCGCACGCCGATCGACGAGCAGGAGATCGCCGCGTTGAAGAGCCGGATCCTTAACTCGGGGCTGACGGTGGCGCAACTGGTTGCGACCGCCTGGGCGTCGGCCTCGACATTCCGCGGCACGGATAAGCGCGGCGGCGCTAACGGCGCGCGCGTTCGTCTCACACCGCAGAAGGACTGGGGCGTCAATCAGCCGGCCGAGCTGGCGAAGGTGCTGCAGACGCTCGAAAAGGTGCAAGCAGACTTCAACGCGTCGTTATCCGGCGGCAAGAAGGTCTCGCTCGCCGACACGATCGTTCTCGGCGGCTGCGCCGCGATCGAACGGGCCGCCAAGAGCGCGGGGGAAGACGTGAAGGTGACGTTTGCGCCGGGCCGCACGGATGCAACGCAGGAAAATACCGACACCGAATCCTTCGCGGTTCTCGAACCGGCGGCGGACGGATTTCGCAACTACCTGGGCAGCTCGCACTCGCGTTCGCCCGAACAGCGGCTTCTCGATCGCGCCAACCTGCTCACGTTGACGGCCCCCGAGATGACGGTATTGCTCGGCGGTCTGCGCGTTCTCGGCGCAAACACCGGCGCGTCGAAGCACGGCGTCTTCACGAATCGCGAGGGCACACTGACGAACGACTTCTTCGTGAACCTGCTGGATTTGGGGACAAGGTGGCAGCCCGCCGGCAGCACCTACGTCTACGAGGGTAAAGACCGGCGCACCGGCGAGGTCAAATGGACGGCCACCAATTGCGACCTCATCTTCGGATCCAACTCGCAGTTGCGCGCACTCGCCGAGGTCTATGCCGTCGAGGGCGATCACTTCGTGCGCGACTTTGTCGCCGCGTGGGAAAAGGTGATGGATCTCGATCGCTTCGACCTTGCAGTGCCTGCATAGCTTCCAGAACTGCCGAAACGCGAAGGCGGCGTGTCGTGCGGCACGCCGCCTTCCTCAGTTGCTGAAGTCAGCTGCAGTTACTGAAGTCAGCTGCGCGCGATTACTTTCAGTTCGTTCAGCGATTCCCTGATGATCTGTGAAAAGTCGCTCCGGTCGTTTTCCTCGATCCAGCGCTCGAACGCAATTCTGAACACGGCGATCCCCATTTCTGCGGCCAGACCGGCCCCCGGATCTGGAACGCCTCGCCGTCGCAGGCCGTCCGCAAGCGCCGCGGCGAGCGATGCAAGCTTGATGCGCTCGCGTTCCTGCAGCTCGGCATTTGCCGCAATGATCGCTTGACGCTGCCGAGCGAGATGACGTCGATCCTGAAGTAAGCCGGCACCGGCCTCCATGGCCAGACCGACCGCATCAATTGCGCCCAGGCCAGGCGGTGCGCCGGCGAGGGCGGTCATGATGCGCTCTTCGAGTGCGCTCGCACCGGAGAAGAGCACCTCGCGCTTGTCCGCAAAGTGACGGAAGAACGTTCGCTCGGTAAGTCCGGCACGCTGGGCGATCTCGGAGACCGTTACCTGAGCAAATCCGCGCTCGCCATAGAGCTCGAGCGCCGCCTCCGCGAGACGGCCCGGCGCATCGGGCTTCCATCTAGTCACCTTGCCAGTCTACCACGCGATGACAGTGATTGACATCGATGCTATACTAGTTATGTCAGTAGCTGACATCACAGCAGTCTCCGGCGCTCGGTCGCTGGGACTCCTCCAAGAAGGAAATTTGTCTTATGCGTGTCTTCGTTACGGGAGCAACCGGCTTCGTCGGCTCCGCCATCGTCGGGGAACTGATCGGCGCGGGCCATCGAGTTCTCGGCCTCGCTCGCTCGGATCGTTCTGCCAAGGCGCTCGTTGCCGCGGGCGCCGAAGCCCATCGCGGTTCGCTTGAGGAGCTCGATACTCTGCGCAGCGGGGCGCGCGCCTCGGACGCCGTCATCCACACCGCCTTCATTCACGATTTTACGAACATCCCGGCGGCGGCGGAGACGGACCGGGTCGCCATCGTGACGCTCGGCGAAGCGCTTGGCAACTCGAATCGTCCTCTATTGGTGACGTCCGGCACGGCGCTGGTCGCGCCGGGCCGCATGGCGACCGAAGAGGACACGCCCGATCCAGCTCTACGTCCGGGGTGGCCTCGCGTATCCGAAGAGACGGCTCTCGAAATGGTCTCGCACGGTGTTGGGGCCTCGGCCGTCCGACTTCCACCTTCCGTTCACGGCGACGGCGATCACGGATTCATTCCGCTGCTTATCGGCATCGCACGCGAAAAGGGCATCTCCGCGTACGTCGGTGACGGGCAAAACCGCTGGGCGGCAGTACATCGCCTTGACGCAGCGCACCTTTTTAGGCTGGCGCTCGAGAGAGGTACGGCGGGGGCACGCTATCATGGAGTCGGCGACGAGGGTGTCCCGTTCCGGGAGATCGCCGATGTAATCGGCCGGCACTTAAACGTGCCCGTCGTGTCGAAATCTGCGGAAGAGGCCGTTGCCCACTTTGGCTGGTTTGCACGCTTCGCTTCGCTGGACATTCCCGCCTCGAGTGCGCGAACGCAGCAGCTGGTCGAGTGGCATCCAGAGCACTCGAAACTCCTCGAAGATCTCGATCGTGGGCATTACTTCGAGACTGCACCGGTCGTTTGACACAAACTTGGCGGCTGCAGCGACTGCCGCGGTGCCGCTAGAGCAACAGGCTATGCGGACCGATCGGGCGTTGCTGAGGCCGCCAGCCAAAACGGCAACTGCCGAACCGTAACCCTAAAGCACCCGAATCCGCACACGTCGGCAATTTGCTGCTCGCTCAAACGATGAAAAGTTTTGTTCCCGAAGCAGAAGGGTTCCCCGGCATCGGTTGCGTCGTAACGAGCCTGCGCGCCAAAGTTCAGCCGCGGTCGCAACTGCAGGGTCTGCTTCTTGAGGTCGACGCGATACGCAAGATCTTTTCCGAAGAGAGTGATCTCTCCGCGACCGTTGGTATAACCGCCGTAGATCGAATCGGAAAGGTCGGAAGCACCCTTGACGTCGCGCTCGGCCTTGATTTCAAGAACGGCCACCGCCGAACCATCACTTAGTTTCACCGACATTTAACAGCCTCGACGCGGCAAAAGGTTGCAGCGCCGGCAATGAAAAGAGCCCGCAGAGACGCCGAGATCACCACGGGCCGCTTCCAGCCCCATTTTGTAGCGGGACAAGTTGATGCGTCGTGGACTCAAAGTCTCCTGCAGACGAAAGGACGGCGTTACGAAAGGGCTGCAACGTCGGTGATCAATTGCGGATGTGACGCGCCGTGCGCGGCTTGGCGGAGCCGCTGCATCGACTTGCTTGGGATCTTGACCCGATCGGCAAGTCGCAAAAATGCAAGGGCCCGAACGTGCCACCACGTCAAATCGATCTCATACCAGCGCAGCCCGTGACGCGCTGAAAACGGAAATGCGTGATGATTGTTGTGCCAGCCTTCGCCCCAGGAGATGATCGCTACCCACCAGCAGTTCGTCGATTTGTCTGAAGTCGGATACGTGCGATAGCCGAGCATATGAGACGCGCTATTCACCAGCCACGTCGAATGATAGCTGATCACCAACCGGACGAAAATGCCCCAAATCACCCACGGCCATCCGCCGATCGCAAAGAGCCCCACGCCGAGCGCGACCTGAAGTGGAATGTTGAGATATTGAAGGGCGCGATAGAACGGTTCGGTACGCAGCTCGGGTGCGAAGTGGAGGGTTTCTTCGTCGGTCGGAAGCGCGATGTTGTGCCGGTAGACCCAGTCCATGTGCGCCCATCTAAATCCGCCATGGATGTCGTGGGGATCGCCCTCTTGATCGGCGTGCGCGTGGTGCTTGCGATGCACCGCCACCCAGCGAATCGGATC